>JBLIKG010000040.1:0-12698 GCA_047636255.1 Roseivirga sp.
AATTCAACACAATGGATTTAGCGTGGCCAATGTGTAAATAGCCATTAGGTTCTGGAGGGAAGCGGGTTTGGACGAAAGAGTTTTTGCCTGATTTCAAATCATTCTCGATCATTTGCTCTATAAAGTTGAGCGGCTCTTTGTGTTCTACTTCACTCATTTTCCTCTTATTCTGAATTGAACTGCAAGTTTAGTAAAAAGCAATCAGAGTGAGCGCGAAATGGCTCATGATGTTTGTGCTTTTATTCTCTTGATTTTATGAATTATGTGGATAACCTAGTGTATAACTGGGGTATAACCCTGTGGATAGTGATGTGGGAAAGTTGTTGAAAACTAGAGGGTTATAAAGTTTGATCGTAAAATTAGTGAGTATATATTAGTTATATCAAGTGAGGGATAAAAGTCAGAAACTTAGTTTCAATCTCTCTTCGGGGGAAGTCCGAAAAAACGTTTTGTGAAAGGTTCAGAGCCGCGAGGTAATGATCTGAAATAGTCAAAAGCATGCATCGAACCGAAAGGGGATGATGATTGAGAGAAAGCAAATCTGATTTGCTGGAAACTCGTGTTAGTTAGCCGAGGTTATCTAACTGCTTGCTGAAACCAAGATTGATTCGTCAAAATTGGTGACCAAGAAAGCAAACACATTTGGGTGTGTAGGCAAAGATTGGAAAGAAGAAAAGTGTTTACACTTTTCGGATTTCGGCAGAATTGGTTCTTAGGACTGATTCTAATAGACTGCAAAACTGCGTTTCAAAAGTTGAGCACTGAGTGTGATACTGCGGACGAAGCCAAAGAAGGTAGCGTTTTTCAACTATGGCTTGGGCTAATAGGGGAAGAACAAAGACTTTAACAGTAACTTGGCGTTTTATAGCTTCTATGGGAGTTGTAAGGCGAGTGGGGGTGAGTAATCATCCCCCGCTTTTGTTTTTTGGGGGTATTTGTAAAAAATACAGAAAGAACCGCTGCGGAGCGGTTTTTTTGCATAATCTAGGTTTAATCACTCCTTGGATCGACTTATTGTGCCTTTGCTAAGCGACTCATCCACCAAGCTTTTCGCATAATCCCAAACTACTTTAGAACCTTCCTTGATATCTTTCTTCTTTTCTACAACAGTTTGTTCAAACCCTTGCTCTATTTGATAGCTTTCCAATGAAACTTCGGGCTCTTCGTAGTTTTCTTGACAACTCCAAATCGCCATCAGTAAAAGCAATACAACAGAAGAACTGAGGGAGACTTTCTTCATATGATTATTGATTGCTAAGTCTTAATAAGTCGGCTTCAGCAGCGATATAGCCGAAGGGTGCCCAGCCAGGGTTAGCAATTATGGATTCAAAGATTTCGCCTGCTTTGGGTTCATTTTCATTGTATAAGTACCAATTGCCGATTCCATAATTCACTGCATCGTTGTTGCTCAATTCGCCTTCACCAGATTTTGTGACTTGTTCTAAAGTGATTACACCTTTATAAAAAAGGCACAAGTCATAGTAAGCGAAGTTTTCAATGATTTTCATGTCTTTATTAATTACGTCCAGGGCCTTTCTAGCCTCTTCTTCTTTACCCATCCTTCTTAAAATCATGTAGACCCAATGCACGCCAGAAACAATATTGTCATCCATTTGAGAAGCTTCTATTGCCTTTTGATACGCTTCTAATGCTGGTTCCATATCTCCTTTGAGGTAATGCGCTAAGCCTAAATGATAGTAGATGTTTCCATGCAGTGTGCTAACAGGAATGTTTTGAGCATTTGGCGTCCCGTCAGGTTCAATTTCATTTGCTAAGCCTTGGCGTAATTCGGCAGCTTTTTCTAAATCGGCAATGGCTTTGTCGAACTCACGAATACTGATGTAGCGGTGACCTCGGTGCCTATAGAACCGGGCATCATTAGGGAATTGCTCTATGGCTTTTGTATACTCTGCAATAGCCTCTTTGTACTTGCCTTGATAGGCGATAAATCGGGCATACCAAACCCAATTGTCTGCCGATGGAACGGCTTCGAAATTGGCTTTTCTTTCTAAATAATTATCAATGGCCTTCTGGCTTGGAGGAGGAGAGATTAGTGTGTCACCCAAAAGTGAGATGGCTTCGAAATTTATGGTTTCAGCGCTGCCATTACCGGATTCTTGTTTTGGAGAGCAAGCAGAGAGAATGAAAAAAGTGATGAGCGTTAAAAAAGTAGGTTTCATGATTAGATATTTTTATGATCAATTTAATGAAAAAAAATTGAGTACTCACTTCTCTAATAATTTCAATTATAGGCTTAATCAATAAAAAAGAGAGGCAATGAACTTATTGCCTCTCTTTTGGGAAGGTGTTGATTTTTAGTGATATTATTTACATGTTAATGTGTGCCACTCGAAGTAATTATCAATGCCAATTAAGCATAAAAAAAGGTGCCCTTCTGGCACCTTCCTTTTCACCTAAACACCGCAACTCATGTGGTTTTAATAAACCAATTGCAGATATCTTTATATTGTTAATTCATTTCAGCATTAGCGTTAGTAGGACCTAAGTAGGTAAGGGCTAGAATACCACCAGCACTAGTGGCTGGACGTTTTGCTGAACATTCTTTTTGTCGTTTAGCAGTAATATTCAAAGATTGGGATATTGAGCTACTGTTTATGGTTTCATTATCATATGACAATGAGAATGTGCCGATGTCACTAATACTTTCTGTACGTAAGGTGTTTTTAGAATTATCCATACCCGAGGAAGAATTTTGTTGAGCCCATTGCCCACCTCCGTTGACAGTGAATTTCATGTAGGAGTTAGTGCCAGCAGTATTATTGATGCTTATTTTTTCATAGGTCTTTGGCAAGTCCAAATGATTATTAATTGTAAACTCTGCTATATTAATGCCAGCAGGGAAACTTGGAATTGGCCTGTTAAGCGGAAGTGAATTGAAAGATATTTTTCCTCCAAAAACCATTCCTTTGGGCGATTTATAGAGGACAAATTTCTGAGGAGAAAGCTGGAAAGCGCCTTGATACATATTGAGTCCTTTTTTAATGAAAGGGATTTGACTGACGTCAGCAACAAAACCTTCTGAAACTTCGAGAGTGAGATAAACGGTGACTTCCTCTTTCCAATCATTAATTATTATGAATTCTGTAGACTCCATGAGCGAAATTGATTTAGTTTAGGTGATGACCGTATGTTCAGAATATTTACTTTTGGAAGTAGCTCTCAACGGTTCAAAACTCCTAAAGAATTAGATCATGTACATCAGGCATTTGTGGTAATTCTATGATACCACTTTATAGGTATTCGGATGAGTTCGCTTCCCTATATTTTTGAGAGGATTTCAATTAAAACCAAAATTTTTAAAAAATGATAAACCCAACAAACGGTGGCTATTCTTTAGGCCCTAATGGTAAGTACGGAACTGCCACTTGCATGAAGGCCGAGAATATAGTTTTTAATGATGTAAAGATTGGAGGCAATCATCTTGGGACCCAACCAACAAAGTTTGCCCCTTTTATAAAGGTGGTTAAAAACCTAGAAGCGAAATGCTATGAGCTTCAAATCGTATTTTTCGCCCCTATAGGCTTTGAATTAGATGTTAAGAACCCTATTGTTTGCGATTATATGGGGGCGGAGTTGATGATTTTTGTTAATTTGGAGCAAGATCAGACTAACCCTACTGAACTTCAATGCTATATTATTAATGCGTGCTTTACCAATGAGTTTTCTGTTAAACTAAAAGGCAAGAAGATTTTTGTTATACCTGTCCATGGAGATCCGGAAGAAGGAGAAGTTGTTAAAGTGGTGGTTGAGGATGAAGGCGAAATAGATTAATCCAGCTATTAATTATGAGGTCGAATCATTGTTTATTTGATGCAAGTCTTTTCTTTAGGTTTGGCTTCATAATTATATGCCTTTTGTTCTTTTCGATAAAGTCATTTCCTTTTCAGAGGGATGGGAAAATAAAAGTACTACAATCTCAAGCCGAAGAAATTGGCGGGGGTAATCTAGATTCAGTATTATTGCTTCTTAACATGGCTGAACTACTTGCCTCATCTAATGAGTTGGGAGTAGTCCAGTCAGAAAGTGAATGGATAAAGGCAAAGACTTATTATAGCCTAAGGAATTATGGTGAATCGAAACAATTTGCCCAATCAGCAATTGAGAAAGCATCAAAATTCTCAAACAATGAGGTGCTCGCCAAATCCCATAATTTGATGGGTCTTTTGTTAAAAAGAGAAGACAAATTAGAACAAGCTCTGATAGCATATCGCCAGAGTTTAAAATACAAACAACTTCTGTCCGACTCATTGGGAGTAGCGAAAACATTACAAAATGTAGGGATAGTTTTTAAGGATATGGGTGTGTCTGATAGTGCATTTATATATTACCAGCGAAGTATAGATATAAAGCTCCTTTTAAAGGATACGGTCTCTCTAGGTAAAACTATAGCCAACTTAGGTGGCTACTTTTTAGATGTCGGGAAATATGAAAAGGCTATTGACCTGTACAGGCAAGCTTCAGAAATTTATCAAGAAAATAATTATGAACAGGGCCTTGCAAATACTGCCAACGGAATTGGAGCTTGTTATTATTTTTTAGGCTTTCATCAACTATCTCTTAGTTACTATTTAAAAGCATTATCAACTTATAAATCGCTTGGATTGAGAGAACAAGAGGGAAATGCACTATTTAATATCGCGGGATTATATAAGCGACTCATGGAATTCGAAATTGCCATGCAGTATTATTTGGAGACACTCAAAATTTATGAAGAAACGGGTAGTGACAATTATAAGGCTAATATCTACATGGGCATTGGTGATGTTTATCTGCTAGAAGACTTGCCAGATGAAGCCCTAAAGTATTTTAAACTAGCCGAAGAAATTTACTCTAATAATAACAAGGTTAAAGATATGGCACTCGTTCGCCATGGACAAGGCAAAGCCTATGCAAGGTTAAAAGACTACAACAAAGCCAAGGCTTATTATCAAGAAAGTATCCTTAATCAAGGGGAATCGAATGAGAAGATGGAATTGGGGAATGTCTATAATAGTCTCGCTGTCACCAACTTTGAAGTAAAGGAATACAGTGAGGCATTGAAAAATTATCAAGCTGGACTTTTGATAGGTCAGGAATTGAAGTTGCCCTCTTTAGTACGTGGTTCTCTTCTTGGCTTGTCCGAAGTGTACCAAGTCTTAGGAAACAACAACAAAGCCCTTACTTTCAGGATTCAGTACGAAACCGTAAAAGATAGTTTGGACAATGTAGAGAAGTCCGGTCAAATCGCTGAATTGAGAGAGATTTATGAGTCAGAAAAGAAAGACAAGCAGATTACTCAGTTAGAGCTGGAAAATGAAGTTGTTAATGCAAAGAGTGAAGCAAATGCCGCATTAGCTGATAAACAAAGAGCTGAGAAGGTGATTTATATTTTAACCGCATTAGGTCTTTTGGTGTTTGGGGTTATTCTTTATTTCTATTTTAGACAGCGATTGACGCTTACAAAATTAAAAGTCAAAGAAGAAAAAGAAGGTCATATTAAGGCGGTAAACGAAATTATGGTGCAACAACAGACCAAAACGCTCGAGGCCATGGTAGAAGGGCAAGAGAAAGAAAGAAAACGGATTGCCAAAGAATTACATGACCATTTTGGAAGTCTCATGGCAGCTGTAAAAGTAAACCTAACGGCTGTAGCAGAAGATCACTTCATCACGAGTGATAACAATCAGCAAATGAAAAATTTGTCATTTTTGGTCGATAAAGCCTGTGAGGATATAAGGACTTTATCACATTCAATGAATATTGGTATTTCAGAGAATTTTGGCTTGTTGCCAGCGCTTAAAGATTTAGCCTACTCAATTTCTCAGTCTGAGAGAATCCAGGTACAATTTCATGCTTCCAATTTTAGCCAAGAGTTGGACCTCGCCACCGAAGTTACTGCCTACCGATTGGTGCAAGAGTTAGTCAGTAATGCCTTAAAGCATGCCAAAGCCAGCAAAATCACTATTCAATTGACCTGCTTAGACAACATCCTTAATCTAATTGTAGAAGATAATGGTGTTGGTTTCGATGCCAACCATTTTATGGAAAATTCATCGGGCATTGGGTTAAAGTCAATTCAGAGTAGAATTGCTGATATGCAAGGTGATTTTCAAGTGGATAGCCGAATAGGCAAAGGGACTACCGTAATTATTGATTTACCAGTTAATTCAGATCTAGCCCTAGAAATGTCATGATAAAAGTACTTTTAGTAGATGATCATCAGTTGTTTGGGGAAGGAGTTCGTTCCATGTTTAAGCCTGCGGATGGTATTGAAATAACCAAAATGACCACTAATGGTCATCAGGTACCAAGTATTCTCGAAGAAGAAAAGATAGATGTGATTTTGATGGATATCAGTATGCCCAATATTGATGGTGTTGGTACCATGCAATTGCTTAAACAAAAGGGTTTTGATGTGCCTATACTTATGCTCACAATGCATCAGGACATGAAATACATCAGACGAACCTTAGAAGGCGGTGCGCAAGGGTACATTCTAAAGGATGCCTCGAAGCAAGAACTCACAGAAGCTATTCAAAAAGTAAGTCGAAGGGAAAATTACTTTCACCCCAAAATCAACAATCAGATTTTTGATTTTTTAAGAGGAGATAAAGGCTCTAGCGATGTTGACTTAGTCGGTCAACTTTCTGATCGGGAAAAAGAGATTATTGGATGCATTGTTAAAGGCCTAAATAGCAAAGCCATGGCCGATGCACTATTTATTAGTGAGCATACAGTGAAGACACATCGCAGAAATATCATGCACAAATTAGGGGTAAAGAATACCGCTGAATTGGTAACTTTTTCTTTGGAAAATGGAATAGTTTAAGCTTCCTTTTTGACTGGGTTTTTAGTGAAAATGAATCCAAACAGCATTGCTAAAACTATATAGTAGATGGTCAGTATTAGAAGGCTGGAATTCGCATCACTTGAATACCCTTTTAATAATTTCAATGCGCCAATTTAATTTCACTCGCATTGATTCATGATTTTTCTTCTTTTGGTACGAAATCATATCGAACTATTATATTCGCAGCGTGAATTATCAGCAAACGCTAGACTATTTGTTTTCGGCTCTTCCAATGTACCAGCGCATTGGTAATTCCGCATTTAAAAAGGACTTGACGAATACGCTAATGCTTTGCGAAGCCTTAGGCAATCCTCAAAATGAGTTTAAATCAATTCATATTGCGGGTACCAACGGAAAGGGCAGTTCTTCTCATATGATCGCCTCTGTGCTTCAATCTGCTGGCTACAAAGTGGGACTTTACACAAGTCCGCATTTGAAGAGTTTTACCGAACGGATCAGAATCAATGGAAGGCCTATTTCAGAGGAAGGAGTGGTGGATTTTGTTGCTCGATTAAAGCCAACGATTGATCAAGTGCAACCTTCATTTTTCGAGATGACAGTGGCCATGGCTTTCGATTATTTTAGAAATGAGGAGGTAGATGTTGCTGTGATTGAGGTAGGCTTGGGCGGAAGGCTTGATTCGACCAATATCATCACTCCTGAAATTTCTTTGATCACCAATATAGGCTTTGATCACATGGATATGCTTGGCGATACCTTAGAGAAAATAGCATTCGAAAAAGCTGGAATTATCAAAGATTCTGTACCCGTTGTGATCGGTGAAACTCAAACAGAAACCAGATCTGTTTTTTTAAAAATTGTGAAAGAAAGGAATGCCAATATCACCTTTGCAGACCAGTTTGGATTGAATTGGCAAGAATATGACCTCGATCTTTTCGGTAGTTATCAGCAGAAAAATATCAAAGGTGTTTTGGTTACCTTGAATAAACTCAAAAACCTAGGTTGGAAGATCACAGAAGAAAATATTAAAGAAGGACTTGCTGAAGTACGTTCAAAAACCGGATTGAAAGGCCGATGGCAACAACTTGCGGAATCACCTCTGATTATTTGCGATACAGGGCATAATAAAGAAGCTTTCGATTATATCATTCCTCAAATAGAAGCAACTCCATATCAGCAGCTTTTTATGGTTTTAGGCTTTGTAAACGATAAAAAACTGGATGAGCTCATTCCAAAATTACCGAAAGGCGCCCATTTTGTTTTTTGCGAAGCCAAAGTGCCTAGGGCTATGAAACTCGATCAGATCAAAACCTTGACCGAGCCCTTTGCTTTAAATGCTGAGTATGTCCTTGATGTAAACGAAGCCATTCAACTCGCCAAATCTAAGGCAAACAAAGATGACATGATTTATATTGGAGGTAGTACCTTTGTGGTCGCAGAAATTGAAGATTTATAAATGTCGAGGCAAAAGTTAAAGCGGTTTGTTGATTTAAAAGATCGAAGTAATGTGTTGGAGGATGATTCATCGCTCTTCTACAAACTGAAAGGAAATTGGAGAAAGGATTTCTTTAAAAATGAGCAGCCAATCACTGTTGAAGTAGGCTGCGGTAGGGGGGAATACTCTGTTGGTTTAGCAAGAATTTATCCTGAAAGAAACTTTGTAGGGATTGATGTTAAAGGAGATCGACTGTGGGTAGGCAGTACCGAGGCCCTTAAAGAAGGCTTAGGAAATGTTGGTTTCTTAAGGGCGCAAGTGCAGAACATTGAGAAGTTTTTTACTCCAGGCGAAGTAGATACTTTTTGGATCACTTTTCCAGACCCTAGACCACGAGATAGCGATATCAAAAGAAGGCTCACCTCTCCAAGATTTTTAGCATACTATAAATCGCTGCTCTCAAATAATGGTCAAGTATTTTTCAAAACCGACAATACCTTTCTTTTCGACTATACCTTGGAAGTGCTCAATGAACGGAAAGATGTCATAGACTTAGAGTTCACGCATGACTTATATCATTCTCAGTACATGGATGATCATTACGGCATAAAGACTAAGTTTGAAAAAATGTTTTACGACAAAGGTGAAACCATTAAGTACCTCAAATTTAGGTTTGATCATGGTAAATAAGATTTTTATAGATCGAGGAATGCAATGGCTAACACTAGCTTATTTAGTATTCTTTGGTATCGTCATGATTTCTACCAATCATGGTGAATTCGTGGTTTGGTTGAGTGATAAGCACTTTACGTTCGGGGATTTCTTTTTTAAATACTGGACCAATCTTGGGGATGGAGTATTATTAGGGATTGTCGCGCTTTATTTCCTCTTCACCAAGCTTTATAGATTCTATTACTTTTTGATTGCTATTCTATTACAAACTGTATTTGTGCACATTTTCAAGCAGTGGTTGTTTGCGGGGGAGCCAAGGCCTAAAACCTTTTTTGCAGATCGTTTGAATGAGCTGAATTTTGTTGATGGCATCAATGTCCGTGGTTATGATAGTTTCCCTTCAGGACACACCGCAAGTGCCTTTGTCTTGGCTTTCGTACTGATTAGTTTATGTAAGAATAAAGTCATCAATGTGCTTATTTTTATCGCAGCAGTATTGGTGGGGATTTCAAGGGTTTACATCCTTCAGCATTTCTTAAGAGACATTTATTTCGGAAGTGCCTTTGGGATTTTGGCTGCTTTAATTGCCTGGTTGGTCATGAAGCCTTATTCGAATCTACAGAAGTTGAATAGGGGTATTTTGAAACCTCGTTAACCAAATTTAAACTGCTCAATTTTAATATCTCTTAGGTTTAAATTAAGCTTTTTTCTAAGGTACTTATTGACTTACTTTGCATTGTTTATAATAAGTCTAAATAAGGATAGTCTTTTGAAAGTCATAATTTACGATTCACAGTTCTTATCAAGTGCGGGGATAAAGTCAGTGCTGAAAAATTACTCGGAGTCAAGTGAGGTAGAAGTTCTCAATCCCGAAAAGAGGATTCTTCCGCAACTCAAGGATCAATCCGCTGATTTATTGATTTTGGAATACTTAGGCCGACATACTGTAAGCTTCGAGAATATTAAGGAAATCAGAAAGGTCTATCCATCACTCAAAATCTTGATTCTTTCAGAAGATGATGATAATATCGAAATCAAAAAGAGAGTTGCGCTTGGGATTGAAGGCTTTCTGACGAAAAAATGCTCCTTAGAAGAAATTCAATTGACCATCGATGTTATTCGAAAAGGAGGAAGATTCTATTGTCAGCGCATAATTGAGATTATTGCCGACCAAGAATATGCCATGTCTGTTGAGCTTTCGGAGCGTGAATTGCAAATCATACAAATGATCAGTAAAGGAGCCCCATCGCTTCAAATGGCAGAGAAGTTGAATTTGAGTATTCACACTATTAACTCCCACAGGAAGAATATTTTAAAGAAACTAGGCTTCAAGTCTCCCGCGGAGCTCATTGCTTATGCCGTAAGAAAAGTGAGTTGAGCCTCCTCATTGCTAGTTAGGGATTACTAGTAGTAGTGATCAACTTCTGCCACTAATAGCGATTTCTCGTGGAGGCTGGGCAACATATATTTGCATTATTAAGAATGACTTTAACTTCTACTTGCTTCCCCTTGTCAATCAGCTCGAAGAGGTAATTGTTACAGGTCAGTTTACTCCTCAATCAGCCAGAAATTCTGCTTTCAAGGTACAGACTATAGATGCCGTTGAGATTCAAAAACGGGGTGCTTTAACTTTAGAAGAGGCCCTTACTAGCCAACTTAATATCTGAATCAGCCAAGACCTTGCTTTGGGAAGCTCTTCCATGACTATGCTAGGGATTTCTAGCCAAAATGTAAAAATATTGATTGATGGAGTGCCACTGTTCAATAGAGTTGGAAATGGCAATGGGGCAGACTTAAGTCAAATAAGCCTTCAAATTATCGCAAGGATAGAAATTGTTGAAGGCCTAATGGCGGTCAATTTTGAGGCAAATGCCTTGGCCGGTGTCATCAACCTGATCACTAAAAAGGATTTCAAAAATAAAACTGAAATAGGTGTTTATCTCCAAACCGAAAGTTTGGGATCAAGTTTATGCTTCAAAGGAAACCTTGGCTTTCAAAGGCAAAGTAGACGATAAGGTAATGTATGAGCAGATTTTCGCGTTAGGTGATGAGCTAAGTAATTCAGAAACCTATAATAGTCAAGAGATTAAAAAGCAGGTTTTAGCGATTATTCAGCAGTACCAAAAATAACAATCATGTGATGTGCAATCGAGCAATTGGCGTTCAATTTGGACGCCTTTTGTTGTTTCATACCTTTATGTTATTGCTGAAAAATCCCCCATTTCATCACCAACGTAATTGGATTCTCAAAAGTATCCCTGGCCTTGGCATGAAAAACTAAACCTGGAATAGTCGCTAACTCTTCTTGAAACTCCGTGCGAGAAATGATGTAACCGCTTGGTGAGGATGCCATTCTAATTTTGATTTCTTCCAGATCGTCCATCATCGGAATTTCCCGTTGCAAGGCGAACACAAACGCAGGGTTGAGTCTTTTAAAAGCAATGAGGGTCTGGTCAGTATCCATTGTTGGCAATGTTTTCCTAACGGGGTTTTCAGCATCTACTTGAGGAAAAATCAAATGGAAGAAGAGCACAACAGTCACAATCCAAGTACAGATGTTCATCCATAAAATACGCTCAATACTTTTTCTTTTGAAGGTTTGAATTAAGATGTAAATACCCAATCCAGCAAGAGGGATAAAGTAGAAACCAAGGCTGTTTAAATGGGCTAAAGATTTATCGCCAGCCAAACCAAAGTAGATCCCAATAGGAAAAGTGATAAGGAGGGTCGCATAAAAGATCAGGCCAATACGGTTGCCAAGTTTAGAAAACCATTTTTCGTTAAGTTGGCTAATATAATGACCGATAAGAATGGCAAGCAACGGATAAGCCGGCACGGTATAATTGGGGAGCTTGGTGCTACTAATGGCAAAGAAAACAACGATTACCATGGCCGCAATACCAATATAAATGAGAGCACTTTCCTTTCTGTTTTCCCAAACATGTTTTAAGGACTGTAATGAGAAAGGCAAGAAAGCGAGCATGCCCAAGCCGAACACAAAAGCCAAAGTGACTAGCGGACTTCCGCTATGGCCTTCCATAGAATCTGAAAAACGAGAGAAATTATGCTTGAAGAAAAACTCTTCTGTCCAAACACCATCCGTTTGAATATGCACCGCATAAAACCAAGGAATAGCAATGAGCAATGCCAAAATCACCCCACCAATAGGTTGAAGTCGTACAATGGTTTTAAGTTTGAAATCCTTTTGAACAATTAAGAAAATAAGTGCCGTTAATCCCGTCAGTCCCAGAGCAATTGGGCCTTTGGTCAAAAGCCCGCAGCCAATGGCGAAGTAGAAAGCAAGCAAATGCCATTTACTATTGCTTTGATAAGCTTCGTAAAAGGAATAGAATGCCCATGTCATAAAGAAGATCAAATAAGGATCAGGCACAGACATATGGAACTGCATTGCGAAATGCAATGAGGCTAATAATACCAGTGCCGCATTCAATCCTGTTTTTGGACCGAAGTACTTAGAGGCAAATAAATATGTGATCAGAATAGTGAGCACAGCCATTATGGACGAAAAAAACCGGGCACCAAATGCGTTTACTCCAAAAATGGCATAGCCTGCCGACATGAAATAATAGTGCAATGGCGGTTTATCAGTTCTTAGCTGATAGTTGTAATAAGGCACAACGTAATTACCGCTTTCGAACATTTCACGAGCAGCTTCGGCATTTTTAGCTTCATCCAGTGCATAAATATCCAAGCCACCAATATTGGCAAAGTTGACGGCTATGGCCAGAATGACGATAAGTAGAATGGATTTTTGTTTGC
>JBLIKG010000041.1:0-12662 GCA_047636255.1 Roseivirga sp.
TGCCTAGAATCAGCTGAGATAATTTCGGCACTTAAATGATTAGCGATCTTGATAGAAATCTCTGTTTTGCCAACCGCAGTTGGCCCTACAACGGCAATAAGGATTTTTTTAGATTGCATATTGTAAGAAAGAAATTATCAACACAGTATTATGTCTATTGGATAGATACATTAGTTTTGAGCAAAGTAAGGGCTAAATTCTGTTGTTCATAATCAGAGAAAGCGATTTTCTTATCCAAATGATGAAAGGTAGTGGAGCATAAGGACAATGACATTATTGATTTTAATACCTATTGTGACCTTTTGAAGTATGTTTCAAAACATGATATAATAGAAATCTACAAAGAATTTGAAATTGAGACAATGTACTTTTTAAACAAATTAAAAAGTCTAACTCTGAAAAATGATAGTGCTGAAATTTTAAGTATCTTGCATAATATCAAAGGAAATGCATCATCTCTCGGGCTTTTTGCAATAGCAAAATATTCGGAGCAAACTGAGAATGAGATTAATGAAATACCAATGTCAGCTAAAAACGACATTTATGAGAAACTCCTTGAATTATATTCTAAATTCACGGATAATTACGAGAGACTTTTAAAAATATGGTAATGACTGAAGTAGTGTACAAAAATGTACTTGTTGCGGAAGATAGTTCCGTTATTCAGAATCTTTTAAAGAAGATTCTACTTTTTGAAAATTGTAAGATCACTTCTGCAAAAGACGGGCAAAGCGTACTCGATAAATTCGATAAAGGTGAGTTCGATT
The DNA here is from genome assembly GCA_047636255.1 of Roseivirga sp. GTDB lineage: Bacteria > Bacteroidota > Bacteroidia > Cytophagales > Cyclobacteriaceae > Roseivirga. The sequence continues at coordinate 768 of JBLIKG010000041.1, forward strand.
TGGTTATAATGGATTTTAATCTTCCAGTACTAAACGGAATTGAAGCAATAAAAAAAATTAGAGCTATTAAGAACAAAAAAGGAAAGGTGCCCATTATTGGTATCTCAGGTAATGCTAAGAATTTACCTGTGAGTACTTTTTTCGAAGCTGGGGTTAATGAGTATATGCAGAAGCCACTTGACTATGATAAGCTTATTGAACTTGTAAAGAAATACACTGGCGATTCTGAATGAACATCCGATACACGAAACAGTTTTTGAGCAAACTCGAAGATATTTTCGCGGAATCAGATTATGCGTTAAGGTATGAGAAGGGTAGCTTTAAATCTGGCTATTGCCTACTTAACGATCATAAAATCGCCATTGTTAACAAATACTATACAACCGAAGGGAAAATAAGCTGCTTGATAGATATCCTGAAAGCCATTAAAATAGATAACACCAAACTCAACGAGAAGAATAGAACTCTTCTTATGGAGTTATCTCAAATCGAAATTAATCTGTGAAAATCACTTTTTTAGGATCAGGTACTTCTCAAGGCGTTCCAGTGATTGGCTGTACTTGTGAAGTTTGTTGTTCTTTAGATTTTCGAGATAAACGACTTAGGTCTTCCATCCATATTGAAATTGATGGACTCAGCCTAATCATTGATTCTGGGCCAGATTTTAGACAGCAAGTGCTAAGAGAAAACATTACTCAACTCGATGCACTTATTTTCACTCATGAGCATAAAGACCATACAGCAGGAATGGATGACATTAGATCATTCAATTTTCTTCAGAAAAAAGATATACCTATCTATGCTCGGACTAATGTAATCGATCAATTGAAAAGAGAATTCGCTTATATTTTTGAAGAAACCAAATACCCAGGCATTCCAAGGGTTGAGGTAAAGGAAATAGAAAATAAGCCTTTTCAAATCGAAGACTTAACCATTACTCCCATTGAGGTAATGCACCATAAACTGCCTGTTTTGGGCTTTAGAATTAATGATTTCACATATATCACCGATGCTAAAACAATTGCTGAGGAAGAAAAAGATAAAATCAGAGGTACAAAAGTTTTAGTGCTTAACGCCTTACAAATCGACCCGCACCAAAGCCATTTCACTTTAGACGAAGCCAAAGCCTTGGCAATAGAAATTAATGCTGAGTACACCTATTTCACACATATGAGTCATAGAATCGGCAAGCATAAAAAAGTTAGTGAGCGACTGCCTAGCAATATAGAATTTGCCTATGATGGTCTGAAAATAGTGGTGTAATGCACCTCAATTATTACACACTCAAAAGACTCTCTAAGCAATTGGAGGCTTTGCTCTTAGAGGCCCAACTCATAACGGCCTTTAGCCAAGAAAAGGAGGAATTAATCTTAGGGTTTTCCTTAATAGATAATTCCGATTTCTTTATCCGAGCCACACTTCAAAGTGACTTCACCGCCTTATCTTTCCCAAAAGATTTTGCCAGAAGTCGAAAAAATAATGTGGATCTTTTCCCTTCCATCATAAGGCACAAAGTTACGTCAGTCCATCAATATGAAAATGAAAGGGCTTTTCATATCGGCTTTAAAAATAAATCAAAGCTGATATTTAAACTCCATGGCAACCGTTCCAACATTCTTCTTTGTTCTGAGCAAAAGGAAAATGAACTTTTTAAAAAGAAATTAATTAAGGATCATCAGCTTAAACCAACGGAACTAGAACGCCCGATTCAAAGATCTTTAGATCAATACCTGATCAACCCTGATTACTCAGCTTTTTACCCCACATTCGGAAAGCTGATCAAACATCATTTGTCAGAATTAAGTTTTGCTGGCTTAAAGCCGACTGATCAATGGGAACTCCTAAAGCAAATCGAGGCCCTACTTGAAAGCAATCCTTTTTATCTGATCGAGGTTAACAATACGCCCACTTTAAGCTTGATGAATGCTAAAGGTGGGATTGAACTTTCTGACAATCCAATTGATGCGCTCAATCAGTTTTATCATACTTACCATCGTGATTTTCTTTTTGGAAGAGAAAAGAATAAAGCGATAAACGTAATTTCAAAAAGAATAAATCAAGCCAAGGCTTACATTCTAAAAACCAGTCATGAGCTCCATCTACTCGAAAAAGCCATCCCTCCTAATCATCTTGCTGATATAATTATGGCAAACCTTCATGCCATGAATAAAGGAGTAAAATCAATAATCTTGTTCAATTTCTATACAAATGAAGAGGTAGAAATCAAGTTGAACAAAGATTTATCGCCTCAAAAGAATGCTGAAAACTACTATCGTAAATCAAAAAATAGGGCGATTGAAATTGATAAACTCACTGAAAATCTATTAAATAAAGAAGAGCAGATCACTCATTTGGAGCTCCTGTCGAAGGAATTGGAACAGACTGACTCAATTAAACCACTAAGGCAAATCCTAAAATCATCGCTCTTTTTTGTCGACAAAGAAAAATCTGAGATCATTCTTCCCTATAAGTTATTCACTCATCAAGGTTATCAAATATGGGTGGGTAAAAATGCCAAAGCCAATGACGAACTAACGTTGAAATACGCTTTCAAAGAGGACCTTTGGCTGCATGCTAAAGATGCCCCTGGCTCACATGTGCTCATCAAACATCAATCAGGCAAAAATATACCAGTGAATGTAATTGAGAGAGCTGCCGCTTATGCCGCCTACTATTCAAAAAGAAAAACCGATACGTTGGTACCGGTTATCTATACTCCTGTGAAATATGTACGAAAGAAAAAAGGTGCAGCTGCAGGGCAAGTTTTTGTTAGTCAAGAAAACGTGCTTATGACTCCTGCCCAAGGGCCTCAAGATTAATCTGCTACGTTCAACTTCAACATATTAGTTTTTCCTTTTCCCTTTAATGGCATACTGGCTGTTGTAATAAAAACATCCCCTTTTTCTAAATGCCCATTGGCTTTCAAAATATTCTCATGGTCTTTAAAAGACTGATCAGTCGATTCACTACTATCATAATAATAACTACTAACACCCCAAATCAATGAGAGTTTAGTCAATAAGGACTTATTAGGCGTAAAAATAAAAATACCCGCACGTGGTCTATGTGAAGCAATTTTAAATGCCGTGTAACCATAAATCGTATTACCTAGAACAGCCTTCGCATCAATTCTTTCACTTAATCTACACGCAGAAAGCATAACGTTATCATTCAAGTAAGTTGAACTCTCTAATTTAGGCTCATAAAAATTATTGTAAATCTTAGTGGCAGAACTCTCAATAGCCGCTATGGTACGTGCCATGCTCTTCACGGTCTGAACAGGATATTTACCCGCAGCAGTCTCAGCGGATAGCATCAGCGCGTCAGCCCCATCTAAAACAGCATTGGCGACATCATTGGTTTCTGCTCTTGTTGGGCGAGGGTTTTTAATCATACTCTCCATCATTTGGGTTGCAATGATTACTGGTTTAGCGGCCAAATTACACTTCTCAACCATCATCTTCTGTGCAATTGGCACTTCCTCCATTACAATCTCGACACCCAAATCACCGCGAGCCACCATTAAAGCATCTGACACCGCAATAATTTCATCTATATTTTGAAGCGCTTCTGGTTTTTCAATCTTGGCAATAATGCGACAATCCTTTCCAGAAGCTTGAATTCTTTTTCTTAAATCACGGATATCATCTGCATAACGCACAAAAGAAAGAGCGATCCAATCAACGTTTTGCTCTAAGCCGAAAGCTAAATCTTCAATATCTTTTTCTGTTAGCGATGGTGCAGAAACCTTAGTAAAAGGAAGGTTAATTCCTTTTCTTGATTTTAAAGAACCGCCATATTTTACTGTACAGGTTACATCTAGTCCTTTGATCGATTTCACGGTCAACTCAAGGTTACCGTCATCAATCAAAATCATATCACCGGGAGCTACGTCTGTCGAAAGATTTTCATACACTGTCGAAACACGTTGAGCATTTCCAATACACTGCTCAGTAGTAATGATAATATCTTGTCCCGGTTGGATCATCACTTCACCACCTTCTATCTCTCCTACCCTGATTTTAGGGCCTTGTAAGTCCTGTAAAATGGAAACGTTTGTCCTTAATTCCACATTAAGGTCACGAATTCGCTGTATAATTTCAGCTTTGTTTTCGTGGGTACCGTGTGAAAAATTTAGTCGAAATACATTTACACCTGCGTAAATTAATTCTCTCAACACATCGGTAGATTCGCTTGCAGGCCCAACGGTTGCTACGATCTTAGCCTTATTAATAGTCGCTTTATGACTCATTTTAAAATATTAGATTGTCTCTTGATTTTAGAGCGGCCGTATCAACAATGACCGCAAATTGGACGAAAGGTATTTGTTTGATTTTTGAAATGAAAGAGTTTAAATCAAAACTGTCGGATTCGTTTTCCAACATTACAAAGTAATCGAAATTCTTTAACTCTGGGATTAAAAATGCATTAAACTGTTCCTCAAGGTCTTCAGCCCTGTTTTTTAATAGCCTGAAAGTCTGATATTCTGTTTTATAAAAATAATTACTAACAGAAAGGCTCTTATTACCCGTAAATTCAATTTCAATATTACCCTTTTTTGCCAGGCTCCAACCAAGGCTTTTATTAAGGACCCACGCTAGCTTATACTCTTTAATAGAAGCGTTTATAGCGATTAAGTCGAAATCAATCTCATACGATATGTCAAGCTTATTTTTTGCCATAAAACACAGGAAAATGCGATTCTTGTAGTGATTGGGAGTATGACAAGATTAAAAAATTTGTTTGACATTATTGTTAATTTGCATTTCTTTGCAGCACGTTTTAACTAAAATTTTTCCAAAATGTCGGACATAGCATCTAAAGTAAAGGATATCATTATTGATAAACTTGGAGTAGAAGAATCAGAGGTAACACCTGAAGCAAGTTTCACTAATGATCTTGGAGCAGATTCTCTTGACACTGTTGAGTTAATCATGGAATTCGAAAAAGAATTCAATATCTCCATTCCTGATGATCAAGCAGAAAACATTGGTACTGTTGGCGATGCCATTTCGTATCTTGAAGCTAACGTTAGTAATTAATAAAATTCTCTTACGACTCTTATATGCAATTAAAGCGAGTTGTAGTCACAGGACTTGGCGCACTTACACCCTTAGGCAATAATCTCGACACCTATTGGTCGAACCTAATTAAAGGTGTTAGTGGAGCCGGGCCTATCACCCGTTTCGATCCTGAAAAATTCAAAACACGTTTTGCCTGCGAGGTAAAGGATTATGATCCTTTGAACTACTTCGACCGTAAGGAAGTGCGCAAAATGGATCTTTTCACTCAATTTGCCCTTATCGCTGCTACTGAAGCTTTCGAAGATTCTGGAATAAACCTAGAAACTATCGATAGACACAAGGCTGGCGTGATTTGGGGTTCTGGAATTGGTGGATTGAAAACTTTTCAGGATGAAGTAATGTCCTTTGCTCAAGGAGACGGAACACCGCGATTTAACCCTTTCTTTATACCTAAAATGATTGCAGATATTTCTTCGGGAATGATCTCAATTAAATATGGTTTCCATGGGCCAAATTTCGTGACTGTTTCAGCTTGTGCATCGGCCACCAATGCAATGATTGATGCCATGACCTATATTAAATTAGGGAAGGCAAACATCATGATCACCGGTGGATCAGAGGCTTCTGTTACAGAGGCAGGAATGGGTGGATTCAATTCAATGAAAGCACTTTCTGAAAGAAATGACAGTCCACAAACGGCTTCAAGACCATTCGATAAAGATCGAGATGGATTTGTGCTGGGCGAAGGAGCTGGAGCTTTGATTCTAGAAGAGTACGAACACGCCAAAGCTAGAGGCGCTAAAATCTATGCTGAAATCGTTGGTGGTGGAATGTCGGCTGATGCCTACCATATCACTGCGCCTCATCCAGAAGGTTTGGGTGCGACCAGGGTAATGATTAATGCCTTGGAAGATGCCGAAATGCAACCTGAAGATATTGATTACATCAATGTGCACGGAACTTCAACTCCTTTAGGAGATGTAAGTGAGGTAATTGCCATTGAAAGAGTTTTTGGCGAACATGCCTACAATCTTAATATAAGTTCTACTAAGTCCATGACAGGTCACCTTTTAGGTGCTGCAGGGGCTATAGAAGCCATAGCGAGTGTTATGGCTATTAAGCATCAAATTGTTCCTCCAACAATCAACCATTTTACTGATGATGACCAATTCAATCCTAAGCTGAATTTTACATTCAACAAAGCCCAGGAAAGAACCATCAATACATGCCTAAGTAATACTTTTGGCTTTGGTGGTCATAATACTTCAGTAGTTTTCAAAAAATTGGATTGAAAGTGCGCTTGTGGTTAAGCCGATTAAAACCCCTTTCAAAAGAAGATAAAAAGCTTATTGCCTCAATTCAACAAATTGTAGGTAGTAGGCCTTTTAATCTAAAACCATACAAAATTGCTACTCAGCACAGCTCTATTGCTAAATCCACTGTCAACGGATTCAAAGAATCGAACGAAAGGCTTGAGTTTTTAGGCGATGCTGTACTCGGCCTCGTTGTAGCTGATTTCTTATTCAAAAAATATCCTTTTAAAGACGAAGGTTTTCTCACTGAGATTCGATCAAGGATTGTAAGTCGAGATTCATTGAATTCAGTAGCTCGAAAGATTGGGGTCAATCACATCATTAAATTCGATGCGAGACGAAAAACTCCCAATTCGCATAAATCCATTTACGGAAATACTTTAGAAGCCTTGATTGGAGCCGTATTCTTAGATCAAGGCTTCGATGCTTGCCAAAAATTTATCGTGTCGAAGTTGCTCATCGAGCATTACGATATTGAGGAGATTCTTTCCACAACAAAAAATTACAAGAGTAAACTGATTGAGTGGACACAGAAAAATGCAAAAACCATTAGCTTTGAGCACCTTGAAACTAAGGACAAAGGCCATTATAAAGAGTTTGTGATGCAAGTTTTAATTGATGACGAACCAACAGCCCATGGACAAGGTTTAAGCAAGAAGAAGGCCGAACAGGACGCTGCTCGTGAGGCCTGCCAAAAACTTGAAATTGAATAAATGGGAATCTACTGTATTGGCGTTGCGACTGTAAATCAAACCCCACTCGACTGGAAAAACAACCTTGAACGGCTTAAAGAGGTGTTGACTGAAGCCAAGAAAGAAGGGGTTGAGATCTTGTGTTTGCCGGAATTATCGTTAACCGCATATGGCTGCGAAGATCTTTTCTTAAGCCAATGGCTTCCCGAAAAAGCAAAAAGCTTTTTACCGGAATTAATCAAAGAAACAGCTGGTCTTTTCACTAGTATCAATATCCCATTACGATTTAAAGGTCAACTTTATAATACTGCCGTTGTAGTACATAATAAGGTGATATTAGGCGTTTATGCCAAACAGTTTATGGCCTTGGATGGCGTTCATTATGAACCGCGTTGGTTCAATCCATGGCCCATTGGAGAGGTTGATACCATAGAATTATTTGGCCAAACCTATCCTATCGGTGATCTTACTTTTGACTATAAGGATTGGAAAATAGGTTTCGAAATTTGTGAGGACGCTTGGCGAGGCGATGCAAGACCTGCCTGTAGACTTTATGAAAAGAAAGTAAATCTTATTCTCAACCCAAGCGCAAGTCACTTCGCTATGGGCAAAACACACGAGCGCATAGCGTTGGTTGAAGGCTCCTCCAAGAATTTTGAGTGTACTTATGTCTATGCCAACCTTTTGGGCAATGAGGCTGGAAGAATGATTTATGATGGAGAAATGATCATTGCCCAACATGGCAATATGATTTTAAGGAATGAACTCCTCTCCTTCTTACCAACTCAATTACTCTGGGCAGATATTAATTCAGAAGGCAATACCCCAGCCCAAAACATTGCACCAATTGATCCTAAAGAAATTGAATTCCCAAAAGCTGGAGCACTAGGTCTTTATGACTACTTAAGAAAAAGTAGAAGTAACGGCTATGCCCTTTCAATAAGCGGTGGAGCAGATTCTGCTACCTGTGCTGTATTAGTGTCTGAAATGGTGAAAAGAGCCATCGCAACACTTGGCAAGGCTGCTTTTTTAGCGAGTATCAACAAAAATGAATTGATCGATCTTTCAGAAAAAGAGATTATAGGCGCCTTGTTTGTAACTGCATATCAAGGTTCTAACAACTCATCGGATAATACTTTCAATGCCGCGGAATCTTTGGCTGAATCATTAGGGGCTACTTTTTATCATTGGTCAATCGATAAGGCTGTGAGTAATTATACCGCAACCATAGAAGATGCGTTGGGTAGAAAATTAGGTTGGGCAACTGACGACATTACATTACAAAATATTCAAGCCCGATCGAGGAGTCCAATTATTTGGATGTTAGCCAATATCCAAAACGCAGTACTTTTAACTACTTCTAACCGGAGTGAAGGCGATGTTGGTTATACTACGATGGATGGTGACACCAGCGGCAGTCTTGCCCCTATTTCAAGTGTTGATAAAGTCTTTATTCGTAAATGGTTAAAGTTTGCGGAATCAGAACTCGGCTACTTTGGTTTGGCACAAATCAATGCGCTAGCACCAACAGCTGAGCTGAGACCATCAGATCAAAACCAAACGGATGAAGATGATTTAATGCCTTATTCCATCATGTTGGCCATCGAGCAATTGGCGATCAGAGATCGTAAATCTCCGCTTGAGGTTTTTGAGCAACTCAAAACCAAAGGACTTGAAGCCGAGAGCCTTCTTAAAGCGCATATCATTAAATTCTATCAGCTTTGGAGCAGAAACCAATGGAAGAGAGAGCGACTTGCCCCTGCTTTTCATTTAGATGAATTCAACGTTGATCCACGCACTTGGTGCAGGTTCCCAATTCTTTCAGCAAGCTTTTCTGAAGAAATTGAGGAATTGAGAAACCACTAGTCATTTCAGTCTTCAAACTCAATATTATATTTAAACTCTAAGTGATGGGGGAAACTTCGTACCTACTAGTACTCCTCATACCAACTGAATTTTTCCTGAACAATCTGTGCTTTCTCTTTTTTCAAATAGCTTAAAAGTGACCTGGAAACAGGAGAATGTTTTTTTCCTTTCAACCATATTAGGCTCCAGGTGGTTGTAATAGGTAGACCCTTGATTGGGATTATTTGTAATTCACTATTTCGCAGTTCATTTTTAATACCAATCAATGGCATAATAGAACAGCCCAAGCCAGCTAATAAGGCTTGTTTAACGGCTTCATTAGATGTTAATTCCATCTTCTTTATAACTAATATCTCATTACGCTCAATAAAACGCTCCATTGTTTGCCTTGTGCCTGAACCTCGCTCCCTAAAAATTAAAGGCAAATCTTTGAAAACCTCTGATGTTTTAATTCCCTTCTTAAACTTCGTTTTGCTATCACTTACCAAGAATAATTTATTTTGGAGTAAATCCAACTTCTCGATATTTAGGCTAGTTGGCAAAATAGAAACGAGCGCAAAATCTACTTCATTATTTTCTAAACTCTCAACCACTTTGCTCTTATTGGTGACATCCATCAATAATTCTATTCCCGAATTTTCCTTCATAAAATCGGCTAGAAAGTAGGGCATAACATATTTTCCAGTAGAAACTATCGAAATCTTCAACCTCCCTGACAATTGACCCTTGTAAGCAAGGGTTTTATAGTTTATGGCATACACCTGATTGATAATATTTTCAGCTGCCTGTCCAATTTCCAATCCAAAATCCGTTATGTAAATTCTTCTACCAATCACCTCTGTCAATGGTATTTCAAATTGGTCTTGAAAATTTTTGAGCTGAATTGAAACAGCCGGTTGAGTGAGGTGCAACTCTTTCGATGCCTTCGTTACGCTCTGAGTTTGCACGATTTTCAGAAAAATCTGAAGTTGATTTAGAGTATACTTCATAAATTTTTTTAATGATTTACATTATAAAGATAAATATTTATTTATGAACTAGAATCCTCAATTTTGCAGGGTTAAATATAAAATCATTTCAACATGACAAAAATAACTGTAGCAAAAGGTGACGGTATTGGTCCTGAGATAATGGACGCCACTTTAGACATAATTTTAGCAGCAGGTGCTGAACTAGAAATTGAAGAAATTGAAGTCGGTGAAAAGGTATACCTCGCAGGAAATACTTCCGGAATTGCCTCAGAGTCATGGGAAACCATAAGAAGAAACAAAATATTTTTAAAAGCCCCCATCACCACTCCACAGGGTGGCGGATACAAAAGCTTGAATGTTACCACCCGTAAATTTCTTGGATTGTATTCCAACGTAAGACCTTGCAAGAGTTTATACCCTTTTGTAAGCACAAAGCATCCAGTCATGGATATTGTTATCGTAAGAGAAAATGAAGAGGATTTGTATGCAGGTATAGAGCATCAGCAAACGGACGAAGTCGTTCAGTGTTTAAAACTCATAAGCCGACCTGGCTGCGAAAAAATAGTTCGCTATGCCTTTGAATATGCCAAACAACAAAATCGCAAAAAAGTAACCTGTTTCACCAAAGACAATATTATGAAGCAGACCGATGGTTTGTTTCATCAGGTATTTGATGAGATAGCACTAGAGTATCCTGATATAGAAAACGAACACTGGATAATCGACATTGGCGCTGCAAAAATGGCAGATACTCCAGAACTATTCGATGTTTTGGTAATGCCCAATTTATATGGCGATGTATTAAGCGATGTAGCGGCACAAATAACTGGCTCTGTAGGTTTAGCTGGCTCTGCCAATATTGGAGAAGAGTGCTCTATGTTTGAAGCGATACATGGTTCAGCTCCACGAAGAGCAGGACAGAATGTAGCCAACCCTTCTGGCTTACTGCAAGGGGCCATTATGATGTTGAATCATATTGGACAGACAACCGTTGCTCAAAATATTCAAAATGCTTGGCTCAAGACTTTAGAGGATGGCATACATACCTACGATATTTTTAAAGAAGGAACCAGTAAGCAAAAGGTAGGGACTAAAGAATTTGCACAAGCAGTGATCGCAAATTTGGGAAACAAACCATCGGTACTTAAACCTGTGTCTTATGCGAATAATGCAGCCTTGATTCTTCCGAAATATAAAAGAAAACCCGCTGCAAATAAAGAGCTCGTTGGTGTAGACATTTTTGTTCATTGGCCGGGAGCAAATCCTGATGAATTAGCTGAAAAGTTAAAAGGAATGGAAAACGACAAAATCAAACTTACAATGATTACCAACAGAGGCATTAAAGTTTGGCCAGAAGGGTTTAGTGAAACATTTTGCACCGATCATTGGAGATGTCGTTTTAAACCTACCGAAAATTCTCAAATTAATAAAAGTGACATTCTTGAACTTTTGCAGAGCGCTCTCCATCAAAACATAGATACCATAAAAACAGAAAATCTCTACTTATTTGATGGCAAAGCTGGATACTCTTTAGGGCAAGGACAATAATTCTTATTATAGCTATCTATGGTCAACGTAATTATCTATTTAAAAAAAGAACATGATGCCAAGGAGTTAGTGAAATTTCTGCTCACCGAAAGACTAATTGGATCTGCTTCTATAGATCAAAATAATGTATCCTATAAATTGGTAGACAGTCAATTTTCAGAAGAAGTTTATAGTGTTATTACAGCACAATCAAAGTCGCTTTTGTTTAACAAAATAGTAGACACAGTGGAAGAAAAAATTGGAGAAGAAACACCAATTAACTCAACACCTATTGTTGGTTCAAATAGAATGTTTGATCACTTTATAAAGGAAAACACTATCCTAATCTAATATTGGGGAAAATGGTCGACCCATTTATGCAGGCCAAATTAGAGATACAAAAATCATTGGACATACTAATCTAATGATACCTGTGAAGGTTTGTCCAGAATAAAATATGAAGTATTAGCGATCAATAAGCTATAAAAACCAAACAGATAAA
>JBLIKG010000042.1:0-12266 GCA_047636255.1 Roseivirga sp.
AAAAAAATCTAAAAAAGTCTCTTTATCTTCACCCTACCCAATTTTCGAGGTGAAATGACACATCCCAAAAAAGCAGCCAAATGAAAGTAAGAATTGTACTAGCACTCTTGATATTTACAATATCACATTATTCCTACGCTCAATGCGAGTCAATCACGGTAGAAAGTATTTCAAATTACACTGCGTTGTCAATTGACTCAGTATTTGAAGCTGACGGATTAAGAAATGGTGATGACTACGATGGCGCAACTCTATACTATCCAGCTGGAAAAAGGAATAAAAATCTAAAAAGCATTGTGCTAGTGCCCGGTTACAAAGCGACACAAAAGTCGGTAAGTTATTGGGCGAAGTACTTCGCTGAACGTGGTTATGTAGCTATGACCATCGGTACCAATGTTCTAACTGATAGCCCTGCATTAAGGGCCAAAGCACTTATAGACGGAATGGAAACTATTCGTCAAGAAAACAAAAGAAGAGGATCTCCTTTGTTCAAAAAGATTGACGTGGAAAACATGGCTGTCGGAGGATGGTCTATGGGCGGTGGTGGAGCGCAGTTGGCTGCAAAACTAGATGGAAGTATCAAGGCAGTAATAGCGATTGCTCCTTGGCTTTACACTAAAACATTGAAAAATTCAGATTTAGATCATCAAGTGCCTATGCTTATCATCAGTGGTCAAGTTGACCCTACAGCCCCGCCTGCTGGCCATTCTAATGTTCATTATGAATATACGCCAGCTTCAACTAAGAAAATGCTTTATGAAATTACCGAAGGAAATCACTCCACTCCTCTTTATCCTAGTACCGGAAATGGCGATGTGGGAAATATAGCCTATGCATGGCTTGAAATGTTTCTTGGAAAAAACGAATGTTATTCCAGAATACTCAGCACTAATGCGTTGAATCAAAATTCAACAGCTTCAAAACACCTGATCAACTTAAATTGAATTTTAAGGTAATTCGCAAGATTTTGTATTATCCTCTTTTTAAAAAAGACCATTACTTCCATTTTTATAATCATTCCTTTGCAGCAAATTGAATTATTTGCACAACTCAACAGATTCTGAAACTAACTCAGGATGACTGCCTAAAACAGCCCATCCGGAGCGTCATGCCGCCCCGATGCTTAGAGGGTGTTTGGGTATCCGTCAATTGACCTCCGAATTACTTTATTCCTTTGCGTTTCTAAGCGTGCTTTGCGGTTTTTATAACTGCACTGTGCATGCGGATCCTAAACTTCCGAAGCATCGGAATCAGGATAACTTTCGCCCCTAACAAAGGAACTAATGAAGAAAGACACAGTCCCCGTTAAACAAAATTTGTAAATTGAAATATGAGCAGAGGATTTGTTAAAGAAGACGATCAGGAAGAAATACCTCTTGTACCAGCAAGGGTCAACTTACCAGAAGGTGCAACAAACTATGTTACCCAGTCGGGTATGGATGAGCTTTTGGAAGAAAAGCAAAGCCTGATCTATGAGAAAGATCAGTTGGAGATTACAAGTGAAAATGAAAAACGAATTGCGGTCAATCATATCAACGCAAAGATGCAATTGCTAAATAGCAGAATTGCCACCACGAAGCTTATAGACCTAGAGGAGCAACCGAAGCACGAAATACGCTTTGGCGCTTGGGTAACATTAAAAATAGGCAATCAAACGAAACTCCAACGATATCAAATTGTTGGTGTAGACGAAGCTGACACCTCTAAAGGAAAAATCTCTTTCATTTCTCCGATTGCCCAAATATTGACAAATAAGAAAGTTGGAGAGAAAGCCGTATTGAAGCTGGCAAAAGAAGATCGGATTTTTGAAATTATGAAAATAGACTATTAACAGTTGTTAAACCCTTGTCGCAAGCGCTAATAAAGCAGATGGATTCTTTTTTGATCTTACCTCATACTTCAGATTCATCGAATCGCTTGAGCTGCAGTTCTAGTAAAAGGGCTAAAAACGAACTATTTCACTCCCATTTTTATAATCATTCCTTTACTCGTATTTTGACCCTATGAAAACATTTCTCATTTATGTCATGCTACTTGGCTCAGCCCTGACTTTATCAAGTCAAAGCTTTACTGAGGAAGAAATCAAAATCCCAGTAGCGGATAAAACTGTAAAGGCTATGATCACGATTCCCAATGGATCAGGCCCCTTCCCTGCCGTTTTAATTATTCAAGGTTCTGGTGCCACTGATTTGGACGGAAATACAATGGGCATGCAGGGCAAAAACAATTCACTCAAAATGCTAGCGGAATCGCTTGCCAATCAAGGGATTGCCTCATTAAGATATAACAAAAGAATCTTCGCTGGCTTTCCTGAAAACACGTTGTCCTTCGATGATTTTGTTACCGATGCTGTTACGGCCTTCTCCATATTAAAGCAAGATAATCGCTTCTCCGAAGTTGGAATAGCGGGTCATAGCCAAGGCTCATTAATCGGTATGTTGGCAGCTCAGAAGACTGATCCAGACTTTTTCATTTCAATCGCTGGCCCAGGTCAACCTTTTGACGAGATCATCATGGAGCAACTCAAAGCAAATCCTTACAATCCAGCCGATTTAATCGCTAGCGCGGAAGCAATCATGAAGAAACTCAAAGCCGGAGAAACAGAAAGCGAAGTACCTCCTGTACTATTATCACTCTTTAGGCCCAGTGTTCAGTCATTTATTGGATCTTGGATGAAATACGATCCAAAAACTGAAATCAAAAAGCTTGACATACCTATTCTGATTGTGATTGGTACAACAGATATTCAAGTAACCGTCAAGGATGCTGATTTACTCTATGAAGCCTCCAATCCACAGAAAAGCACCAAATTCATTGTGAATGGTATGAATCACGTTTTAAAAAATGCACCAGAAGAGCGTAATGCAAATATGGCTACCTATACCAATCCAGAGCTACCCATAAATTCAATTTTTGAAAGCAAGATTATCGGATTCATTAAAAATCAAATCAAAAAATGACCAGAGAAGAAGCAAGAACAATTTTAACCTCAATGACCAAAGGCGATAGTCTATTAAGACATGCACGAAGCGTTGAATTAGTAATGGAAGCATATGGTAAGCATTTTGATGAAGATGCCGAAGAATGGGCCGTCACGGGAATGTTGCATGATGCTGATTACGAAGCCTACCCAGAAGAACATCCGAATCGCATTGTCAATATGCTGAATGAAATGGGTGAAACTAAGATTGCGCATGCCATCTCTGCTCACTATACCAAATGGGGTGTTTCGTACAATACCCGACTAGACAAAGCACTTTTGGCTTGCGATGAATTGACTGGATTTATCATCGCTTGCTGCCAAGTACGACCAGAAAGCATTGAAGGGCTAACCTCTAAATCTGTAAAGAAGAAACTCAAGACGAAAGGCTTTGCAGCTAAAGTAGAACGAGACGAGATTGAGGCAGGAATAGAAAAACTTGGAGTTGAACTAGATGCTCATATTGAATTCATTATCAAGGTGTTAGAAGAAAACAGGAAAGAGTTGAATATTTAATGAAAAAGCTTGTTGTACTCACTGGCGCGGGCATTAGTGCTGAAAGTGGATTAAAGACATTTCGAGATTCTGATGGGCTTTGGGAAGGTCATGAGTTAATGGAAGTAGCCACCCCAGAAGGTTGGTATAAAAATCCAAAACTCGTTTTAGACTTCTATAATGCACGTAGAAAGCAAGCCTTGTCAGCCGAACCAAATCAAGCGCATCGCATCCTAAAATCGCTTGAAGAGCAATTCGATGTCACCATCATTACTCAGAATGTAGATCACCTGCACGAAATGGCTGGCTCATCCATGGTCATCCATTTACATGGCCAACTGTTTGAGAGTCGAAGCACAGCAGATGAACGCTTGGTTTACAAAATGGACCACTGGGAATTAAAATTAGGTGATCAATGCGAAAAGGGCAGCCAGTTAAGACCTAATATTGTCTGGTTTGGTGAGGCCGTCCCCATGATGGACATTGCCATTGATATTACTCAGCAAGCCGATATCCTTGTAATTGTAGGGACATCAATGGTGGTTTACCCAGCAGCTGGTTTAATACATTATGCTAAAAAAAATATTCCTATATACGTCATTGATCCTGTTAAGCCTTCCATCTCAAAACAGCCTAATCTCTACTTTATAGAAGAAAAAGCCACAGCTGGTATGAATAAATTGAAAGAATTATTGGCCTAGTAAAATTTTACTTTGAGATTTTAAAAAATAATCTCAGCTTTGACAGATCATGATTTTATAAGAATAGTGTTCAACATAGCTGCCTTCAGTGCGCTGGTTACAAAACCAGGGAAATAATTACTCCCCCCCTATTTCAATACATTTTTTTATTAAAATATCATTCTCATTACGATGACGAATCAATCACGATTTTCTCTCAAGAGGTTTTTTGAGTACCTCAAAATTTCTATTACCGGCCAGCAAGAAGATTTCACCACGGGCAGTATCAGGAAAGCCATTTTTATGCTTTCCATTCCCATGATCTTAGAAATGCTTATGGAATCCACCTTTGCTTTGGTGGACATGATCTATGTTTCTAAGATCAGTACGAATGCGATTGCGACAGTAGTTCTTACAGAATCTGTAATTACACTGGTTTATGCTTTAGCGATTGGATTAAGTATGGCAGCTACCGCGGTGGTCGCTCGACGAACTGGTGAAAAGGACATGGAGGGTGCTTCTAAAACGGCAGTTCAAGCTATTTTCCTTGGTGTTTTCATTTCTCTCTCCATTGGAATCTTTGGAATCATTTTCCCCAAAGAAATACTGTCTCTTATGGGTGGAGAAGCTGATTTAATCAATGAAGGCTTTGGTTATACTAAAATAATGATCGGTGGAAACATTACTGTGGTATTGCTTTTCTTGATCAATGCCGTGTTCCGTGGCGCAGGTAACGCCTCAATCGCCATGTGGACTTTAGTACTTTCCAACGGACTTAATATCATCCTAGATCCAATGTTCATCTTTGGCTTCGGCCCTATCCCCGCTTACGGTGTAGAAGGTGCTGCGATTGCCACCAATATCGGTCGTGGAGTGGCGGTAATTGGTCAATTGGTCATTCTTTTCTTGGGCAAGAGCCGTATCAAAGTGGGGTTCAAAGACTTCGTCTTCAGGGCACAAATCATGTGGAACTTGATCAAAGTGTCACTTGGTGGTATAGGCCAATTCTTGATTGCAACGTCCAGTTGGGTATTCCTAACCAGGATAATGTCTGAATTTGGCAGCGAAGTGTTGGCAGGTTACGGCATTGCCATAAGAGTAATGATGTTTAGCATGATGCCCGCTTGGGGCATGAGCAATGCGGCAGCTACACTTGTAGGACAAAATTTAGGAGCAAAACAACCAGAAAGAGCAGAACAGTCAGTTTGGAAAACAGGAAAGTACAATGCCATTTTTATGTTGTCAGTTTCTGTACTCTATTTACTTTTCGCTTCGACAATTGTGAGTTGGTTTAAAAACGAAGCTGCGGTGATAGAAGCTGGCACGCTCTGTCTTCAAGTCATAGCAGCTGGTTATGTTTTTTATGCTTACGGAATGGTACTTACACAATCCTTCAATGGTGCGGGAGATACTAAAACACCCACAATAATCAACTTCTTTTGCTTTTGGTTATTCCAAATTCCATTGGCTTATGTTACGGCTTTAACCCTGAATTGGGGTCCTCTGGGTGTATATTTGGCCATCATGATTTCTGAAGTACTGATAGCGATTGTCTCTTGGTATTATTTCAAAAAAGGAAAATGGAAAACCATTCAGGTTTAAAGCCTCCCCAACCCCTCCATTGGAGGGCCTTTTTGTTCAGTGCAAGTTTAACCAAAAGAGTGAAACTGACCTCTGCTCTAAAGCCTTCCCCATGGGGAAGGTTTGGATGGGGCTATTCAATCCGGAGCGCTTTGGGGTTTGATGGCTATTAGTGAAATCCCCCATCTAATCGTCCCCACCTCGCTTTGCCGAAGCTTCGCGAAGGTAAGGAGGGCGGACATCCGTGCAAGAGTTTACATCAGATGTCATTCGGAGGGTTTAGGCATCCCTGTTTGGATGGGGCTCATCAATTCTCTTAATTTGACAGATTAATCTAAACTTATGAAAAAGGGATTTCTAGCCATCTTTCTATTATCAGCATTGGCTTCTTGCCAACCCACTTCTCAACCTGTTTCAATGGATAAAATCGCGGAAGACTACGTCAAACTAGTTTTGGAAATAGGCCAATACAATTCGGATTTTGTAGATGCCTATTACGGCCCCGAAGAATGGAAACCGAAAACTGAAAAGGCCGAATCCATCCCTTCAGATGATTTTATCGCTAGGGCCAATGCTTTGTTATCGTTGACTGATGAGGTCAATAGTCATGGCTTTAGCCCGTTGGAAAAAGCAAGACTGACTATGCTTAAAAAGCAATTGCTAGCGGTAAGAACTAAAGTTGAAATTATTGCTGGAAAGACATTCAGTTTTGATGAGGAAGCGCAGCTACTTTATGATGCTACCCCACCTCATAATGACCAAGCATATTTCGATGGTTTATTGAATGATTTGGATGTTGCATTGCCAGGATCAGGCGCCATTGCGGAGCGTTATGCGGCATTCGCAAAGCAGTTTGTTATTCCTAAAGACAAACTTGATGACGTCTTTCAGGCTGCCATCACCGAGGCCAGAAAGAGAACTGATTTACATTTCAATCTTCCTGAAAATGAAAACTTTGTTTTAGAATACGTGAATGACAAATCATGGTCGGGTTATAATTATTACCAAGGTAAAAGCCAGAGTTTGATTCAAATCAATACCGATTTTCCGATTTATATCGACCGGGCCATTGACCTAGCTTGTCATGAAGGATATCCAGGACATCATGTATTCAATGCTTTATTAGAGCAAAACTTGGTGGATGCCAAGGGTTGGAAAGAGTTTTCGGTTTATCCCCTCTTCTCTCCTCAATCCTTAATTGCGGAAGGCAGTGCCAACTATGGCATTCAGGTGGCTTTTCCTGGCGAAGAAAGAATCAATTTCGAGAAAGAAGTGCTCTTTCCGTTAGCAGGGATTGACCCAAACAAAGCAGATCAATACTATGCGATCCAAGAATTGCGATCCAAACTCGATTATGCGGGTAATGAAGCTGCTAGAAAGTACTTGGACAAAGAAATCAGTCGCGAAGAAGCGGCAGCTTGGTTAGAAAAGTACTTACTCTACGAACCTGATAGGGCCTTGCAACGCACTAGGTTTATTGATCAATACAGAAGTTATGTGATCAATTATAACCTTGGCCGCGACTTGGTAGCCGCTTATGTAGAAAAGCAGGGAGGCACGGTAGACCAACCCGAAAAGCGCTGGGAAGTATTTAAAGTACTTTTGAGTAACCCCAATACTGCAAGTAGTTTAAATGATTAGCTTTAATTCAATTTGATATTTAAAAGTATCTCAACCCATATCTATGAAAAACCTTTTCCTAATTCTCTTTGCTTGCCTATTGTTGAGCGGTGCTACATTGATAGCGCAAGAAACCACTCCTGTCATTCCTGTTCCACAGAAATTCACTACACAACACGAAGGCACGTTCAACGGAACAAAAGTGAGCTATACCGCTGTCGGTTCTGAAATGCATTTGAAAAATGAAAAGGGAGAGCCAACAGGATCAATGTGGTCTGTGGCTTATGCCAAATCTGGAAGTATAGACCAGACCAAACGTCCTGTCACTTTTGTATTCAATGGCGGGCCAGGTTCTGCCTCAATGTGGCTGCATATGGGTTTCTTTGGTCCTAAAATCGTGCGCGTGGACAGCGATGCCATAGAAGATGACGGTGGAGCCCCCTATCCTATCGAAAACAACCAAGAGGGTCTTTTAGATATCACTGACTTAGTTTTCATCGATCCAATTGGTACAGGTTATAGCCAATTGATAGGCAAAGGGAAAGGTGAAGATTATTGGGGATTGAACCAAGATGCGGAGTCGGTAGCTACTTTCATACGCCAATGGGTGACAGAAAATAACCGCTGGATGTCGCCAAAATACATTGCTGGAGAAAGTTTTGGTACTACGAGAGCAGCGGCAGTTTCCCAAGCCCTTGAAGGCGATGGACAAGCCTTGGCTTTGAATGGTTTGATCCTGATTTCGCAAGCGCTAGATTATGAAGGTTCTACCTCCATTGACGATAATATCACTTCTTATGTCACCTATATGCCGACCATGGCTGCAACAGCTTGGTACCACAAAAAAGCAGGTCAAGGTAAAACGCTCGAAGCTTTTGCTCAAGAAGCACGTGATTTCGCTTACAACGATTATGTATCTGCTTTGTATAAAGGCGATATAATCTCAAAAGAAGAAAAAGACGCCATTTCTAACAAGTTGGCCTATTTCTATGGAATTGATATCAATTACATCAAGCGAGCCAACAATCGAGTTTTGACTGGACGATTTAAAAAGGAATTACTAAGAGATCGTGGCCTAGCTTTAGGTACTTTGGATGCCCGTTATTTTGGTGATGACCCTGACGATACTGCGGATTCTCCAGAACTGGGCGATGCCTCAAGTTATAAAGTATCCGCAGCCTATACAGCCGCATTGAACTACTACTTTACCAATGATTTAAAAATCACCATGGACCGCCCTTATTTATCAAGTGGGCGATTGTCTAGCTGGGATTGGAATGCTGGCGGTGAACCTATGTATGTAAAAACATCCCGCAGATTGGCCAACACTATGCGCAGAAACGACAAAATGAAGGTATTAGTGGCTTGTGGTTATTACGACATGATCACGCCTTTCTTCGATGCTGAATTCACTTTTTCTCGAAATGCAATCCCGATGGAGCGCGTAAAACTCACCTACTATGAAGGTGGCCATATGATGTACAATCACCAACCAGATTTTACAAAATTAGCCAAGGATATCAGGGAGTTTATTACGGAGAAGTAAGTGAGCATATTGTAAAGGGAATAGCCTATTCGGAGCGTCACTCTGAGTGATCGACAATAAGAAGAATTACAGTAGCAGAATTAGACCCTTCGTTCCTCAGGGAAAGAAAACAGTCATTGTTTGTTCGGAGGGTCACTCTGAATGATCGACCGTAGGGAGAGAACGAAAGAGTCCGTCCTTATCGTGGGAAGGAACTAAAATCTATAATAAGCCGAATTAGTCCCTTCGTGCCTCAGGGAGGGAAAACAGTTATTGTCTGTTCGGTGCGTCATTCTCAGTCCAACCGATGCATTGGATGGAAATCTCTATTTCAAAACAAAACTCGCTTAGACCGCAAAGTTGGCTAGAAGCCAAAGCCATATTAATCACTCGGCAAAGCCGAGCGATTGTAGAAATGATATACCTAAAGCTTCATCACATGACTTGTTGAAATTCACAATAAAACATTTTTGTAAGTGAATACTTACTCTTTTATTTGTAGGCAAATCTTCCATTTATTCAGAAAGCATGAGACGAGACGTATTTCAAGCAATAGCAGATCCGACCAGAAGGAACATTATCCATCTAATCGCATTCAACTCTCTCAATTTAAATGCGATAGCGGATAATTTTGAAATGAGTCGACCTGCCATTTCTCAACACATTAAGATTCTTCAGGAATGCGGCCTCGTTATGATCAGTCAAAAAGGAAGAGAAAGATTCTGTGAAGTTCAGCCCAAAAAACTTGCTGAAGTAGCCGATTGGCTTGAGGCCTTCCGCCAAATGTGGGAAGTTCAACCTAAAAAAGTTGACATAGTTCAAACCCAACCAAAAAAGAAAGAACAAGCTCCTAGAGCTAAAGAACAACTCTCTATGTTTTAGTCAAACTGCTTGTAAGCTTGAGTTGATCAATATTCTCGAGGATCATAAAGTCATCACCCGGATCAAAGCAAAAAAAACTCGCTAACCCCTAAACATTCAGAAATTGTTTACCTTCGAATTATTCAAAAACTGAGGCTCAAAAACGCCATGTTAAGAACAGTAAATGTAACCCGATACATCCAACCCTTGCGCGAAGGCGGCTCTTTGCCAGCTTTAGCCGAAGCTGACGATGATTTTAAATATGTCTTGAAGTTCAGAGGCAATGGCCATGGCCCAAAAGTGCTTATTGCAGAATTGATTGGAGGCGAAATTGCCCGTGAACTAGGTTTAAGAGTTCCCGAATTAGTCTTCGCTAATTTAGACGAAGCTTTTGGACGTACAGAAGGTGATGAAGAGGTGCAAGATTTACTTCAAGGCAGCCAAGGTTTAAACATTGCTTTACACTTTCTCTCTGGCGCCATCACATTCGATCCGGTAGTAACTCAAATTGACGCAAAACTCGCTTCAGAAATTGTATGGCTCGACTCCTTTATCAGCAATATTGATCGCACAGTTAAAAACACCAATATGTTGATGTTCAATAAGGAATTATGGCTGATCGATCATGGTTCTTCTTTGTCTTTTCATCATGCATGGATGCATATTGAGGCACGCGCTAAGTCGCCATTTGCCTTTGTGAAAGAGCACGTGCTGCTCGGCCAAGCTGATTTACTAGAAGAAACAAATGAGGCTTTCAAAAAACTTTTAACACCAAAAAAACTACTGGCCATTGTGGCCTTAATCCCCGATTTGTGGCTCGAATGGCCAGATACAGATGAAAGCCCAGCAGCCTTAAGAGAGGTTTATGCGCAATTTTTAGTTACCCGATTGAATCATTCAGATATTTTCACCAACGAAGCCCAAAATGCAAGAGCAGCACTTATATGAGTATGCTATGATTAGGGTAATTCCTAATCTGGCACGCGAGGAGTTCCTCAACGTGGGGATTGTTGTCTTCAGCAAGAGGGCCAAATTCATCAAGGTACTTTGGGCAATCAATGAAGAAAAAACCAAACTACTTTCAGACGAATTAGACCTTGATCAAGTACGATTGAATTTGGAATGCTTTGAAAAGGTGGCCTTGGGAGATCAAAAAGGTGGTCCAATCGCTCAGTTTGATATCACTTCTCGTTTTCGATGGCTTACTGCGACTAGGAGTTCTGCTATTCAAATTTCCAAAACCCATGCAGGCTTGTCTTTCGATTTAGAGCAAACTACTCATCGACTATTTGAAGAGTTGGTGTTATGATTAAATGAATAAAAGACATGCCCATTATTTTTGAATCTACATTTGAAGTTACCGCAACCGATTTGGACGCCATGCAGCACGTGAATAATGTGCGTTATTTGCAATGGGTACAGGATATTTCGGAAGCCCATTGGACGCATGCAGCAAAACCCATTTGGCTCGAACAATACAAATGGGTGGCCATCAACCATTTTATAGAATACAAAAAGCCTGCATTTTTAGGAGATCAAATCCAGATTAAAACCCATGTTAATCAACATACGGGTGTAAAAAGTAACCGACTCGTGCGAGCATTCAATGCCACTACAGGCGAATTGCTTATGCAGTCCAGTTCATGGTGGTGCATGATTGATGCCACAACCCTAAAACCCACCCGCATTCCTAAGGAGGTTGTTGAGGTGTTTATGTGATTCTTGCACCCAAAAAATGGTTAAAACCATTTCTCAAAAACATCCTTGCGAATAGCCCACGGTTTAAACCGTGGGCTATAGAATGACCTGCCAGCATTAACCGTTTCAACGGTTTAACCTCAATTATTGAAATCTCTATTTCATACTAATTTAATCTAACGGATCCTGAGACATGCTCAGGACGATTGTCTAAAAAAGCCTAATCGAAGCATTTGGTCATACATGAATGCCGCCAGATTAAAAATGCGCTTTGCACTACTTTTTAATAGACTTTTTAATTAATAACTTGAAAGCTCACTCGCCAAATCATTGATGGACTATATACCAGAACCAATTAAGATTTTCGTTGTTGAAGACGATCCCGTTTATCAAAAGCTGTTAAAGTATATAGCTGAGCTTAATCCAGATCATTTAGTCAAAGTATTTGCCAATGGCAAGGACTGTATTGCGCATTTGAACGAGAACCCCGCGGTAATTACCCTCGACTATTCATTACCCGATATGACTGGTGACCAAGTGCTCAAGGCCATAAAATCGCATAATCCAGAAACCAATGTGATTGTAGTTTCATCGCAAGATGACATCAATACAGCCATCAACCTGTTAAAGGTGGGTGCTTATGATTACATCACCAAAGATTCAGAAACTAGGGAGCGCTTACTCAACGCGATCAACAACGCCAAAAAGAACGTTTCCTTAAAGCAAGAAATTACCCAGCTTCGCGAAGAAATTGGTGAGAAGTATGAATTCGAAAAGAGCATTATTGGTGAAAGCCAAGCCATTCAAAGGGTATTTAAACTTTTGG
>JBLIKG010000043.1:0-12211 GCA_047636255.1 Roseivirga sp.
TCTACCGTCCTGAACTTCGATTTATTGAAAATGGGCAAGGTGAAATTGTCAACTATGAAATTCTGAACACCAACAAAACAATTGAAAGACTTCCTGCCTACCATAGGCTTGACCTTTCGGCTGCCCTTAAATTCGAAAATGAAGAAGTAAGGGGCGAGTTCGGAATTTCCATCCTCAATGTCTACAATCATTTGAACATTCAAAACAGACGACTGAACGTAAATGCTATAGAACGTTCAATTAGTAATGGAGAGGTTCCGCAAGAGCTTTATCGTGATATTGTGCTGCTTGATTTTACACCTTCCTTATTTCTCAACCTTTTCTTTTAAAAATTTTCAATATTAAGGTAGGGTTAAGTTCCTAAATGGTGTATTACCACCAAATGCAACTCAACCAATACGATAGTAATCAAGAAAAGCTTTGGCTAGAGGGGAAAATTTCTTCGGAAGAATACCTTTCCAACCTGAGCGCTTCTAATGATGCACCTCCTTTTGCTAAAGCATTAGAGAAAATTTCTGGTTTTGATGCTCCTTCGAACAAATCACAAAGTCAAATTTGGGCTGAGTTAGAAACTAAGATTTCTTCGGAAGCCAAAGTAATACCCCTTTATAGAAAATATTGGATAGGAATTGCTGCTTCCTTAATTCTAGCTGTTGGTGCTTTCTTTATTCTGAAGCAGAATTTAAACAATGAAACTATAATTGAAACGTCTTTTGCCCAAGTTCAATCTATATATCTTCCAGACAGTTCTTTAGTTCATTTGAATGCAGATTCGAAGCTTAGTTTCTCCGAGAAACAATGGAAAGAAACTAGAGAAGTTCAGCTTGCTGGTGAAGCATTTTTCGAAGTGAAGAAAGGAAGTGATTTTACAGTCAATACAAATCTGGGTGATGTTAAAGTATTAGGTACAAGTTTCAATGTAAAAGTCAGAAACAACATACTAGAAGTTGCCTGTAAAACTGGCCGTGTTCGGGTAAGCAATAAGCTGGACACTGAAAGAACCGAATTAACCCCAGGTTGGGCTGTGATTGTTAAAGACGATGACATTAAAGAATTAACTCCGCTTGGATTGACTTATATCGATAATTGGAGAGCTGGGGAATTCGATTTTGAGAGCGTTATGCTTTCAGAAGTTTTAAACGAACTGCAAAGACAGTTCGACTTAAAAGTAGAGTATGATATTGAAAAAATTGAAGACCGACCTTATACTGGTTTCTTCAATAAAAATAATTTGAATGAAGCCTTACAATTAGTGTGCAACACTATGGGTTTAACATTCAGTATTGACGGTAAAACCGTGAGTATCAAAAATAAAGAGTTTTAGAATCAATAGGGTTTTGAAATCAAAGACAACATGACGGCAATTGGATTAGATGGTTAAGCAATTCTTGTCGTCAGTTACTTAGGTTGAGGTTGAGGAACGGGTGGTGCCGTTCCTCTTTTTTTTTATAGATACTCCAAAAGACTTTCGAGGCCCATACCCCTTGAACCCTTGAGCAAAATGGTTTTATCATTCCAAGTCTGGGATCTCAAATACTCATATAATCCATCCTTATTTTGAAAATAGTGTGCCTTCTGATTAGCCTCAGCAGCAGCCTTCATATTCTCTCCACAAAAGATAACTTCTTCCAAACCTAAGGTTGACGTTTGACTACCTACCATACCATGCTCTTGCACACTCTCTGGCCCTAATTCAAACATGTCGCCAAGGATAGCAATCTTAGCTCCATTCATAAAACTTAAATTTTCCAAGGCAGCTTTCATAGAAGTTGGATTGGCATTGTAAGCATCCATGATGATTGTATTACTTCCTCTCCTCATTATTTGAGAACGATTATTATCAGGTACATAATTGGCTACAGCCAAAGTTGCCTTACCCATTTGTACCTCAAAATATTTACCTACGCAAAGCGCAGTGGCCATATTTTCAAAGTTATATGCCCCCCCTAAAGAGGTCTTAGTTCTATTTCCGTCTTCATCTTCAAAAACGATTTCAGGCTTGGCTTCAATTAAATTCAAGTTTAAAAAATCACCTTTTGCAGGATAATAGATCGGGTGCTTAATCCTTCTTTGAGCAATGTTCGAAAGAATCTCGATCTGTGAATTCACGAACATGACACCTTCATGCTCAATCAGCCAATGATACATTTCAGTTTTACCTCTGATCACGCCTTCTATCCCACCAAAACCCTCTAAATGGGCTTTCCCAATATTGGTGATGAGCCCATGAGTCGGCTCAGCAATCAAACAAAGCGCAGCAATTTCGCCAACATGATTGGCTCCCATCTCGATAATGGCAATCTCAATAGAATCATCAATGGCCAATAATGTTAGCGGAACTCCAATATGATTATTGAGATTACCCTTGGTCGCTAATACCTTAAACTTTGTACTTAATACGTTACGCGTCAATTCTTTGGTTGTGGTTTTACCGTTCGAACCTGTAATCCCGATGATAGGAATATTGAGCTGCTTGCGATGATGGTTAGCCAATTGCTGCAACGCACTTAGTCCATCCTCCACAAGAATACATCGCTCATCATTATTAAATTCTACATCATCAATTACCGCGTAAGAAGCACCTAACACTAGCGCTTGGGCAGCTAATTTATTCGCATTGAAGTTGGGGCCTTTTAAGGCGAAAAAGAGATTGCCCTTTTCAATTTTGCGAGTATCTGTAGAAACGCCAGTCGATTTTTTAAACTTTTCGTAAAGTGAAGTGATATACATGGTAAAATTGAATTCTTAGTCCGTCAAATTGCACGACAAGATAATACAGAATCCTTATCAAATTCGTTGAATTACTATGCATTCGATGAAATCTTTACCTTTGCACAACGCTGATTTATGAAGGCATTCGTTTCTGTACTGTTTATTCTTTTTTCACAACAGCTTATTGGTCAATTCGCCTTTAGGTTCGAAAACGAGATTCCAATGAGCATTAATAACACCGTGCTTTCAAGGGCTTGGGAAGGTGGAATCAACTCTGCCCAATTCCAGAAAATGGACTTGAATGGTGACGGAATAGAAGACTTGATCATTTTCCATAGAATGTCTGGAGAGCTCACCACTTACTTAGCTGAGAACGAAGAATTTGTTTGGGCACCAGAATACAAGAGCTTCTTCCCCCCGGAAATCACCAACTGGTTTATTCTTGCTGATTACAACTGTGATGGTAAAAAGGACATTTTCACGAGTGTACCTCAAGGCGTTACGGTTTATGAAAATATCAGCACTGGCGAAACTCCTGAATGGCAGAAAGCATTAGACTTTCTGAGATTCGATAATGGTGTAAATCTTCAAGTAAATGCCTCTGATATTCCCGGCATTGCAGATATTGATGGAGACGGTGATTTAGACATTCTTTCCTACCGCTTTACAACTGCTAGCACGATTGATTTCTACAAGAATACAAGCATTGAAAACGGAGATTGCTCTGCGTTAACTTTTGAAAGAGTGACCAGGCGCTGGGGCGAATTTGAAGAGTGTGGTTGCGATAATTTTGCTTTCGGAAGTTCCTGCCCAATTGGAGGAGCAGCCAATCTTGAATTTGGCATTAATAGCGAAGAAGAGTCACAGCATGCCGGAGGTAAAACCATTACTTTGTTCGATACAGATAATGACGGTGACCTTGACTTAATCACTTCAGATGAGTTTTGCCAAACGCTTTATTTCATGACCAATGTTGGTGACTCCGAAAATGCGTTGATGACTTCATTTATTAGTTACCCCGAAGCTAACCAAGCCGCTTTTCAGGTATTTCCGACAGCTTTTATGGAAGACATTAATTTTGATGGTCAAAAAGAGCTTATCGTTTCAAGTAATTTAGATGGAAATGTGTTGAACACGGTGGACTTCAGAAACACCTCCAAATTCTATGTCAGCTCATCGAATTCCGTTTCGGATTTCGAAACTGCCTCAATTCCCTTTCTTCAAACCGAAATGCTCGACTTAGGAGAAAATACCTACCCTGCTTTCGCTGATTTTGACAACGATGGAGATCTCGATTTTTTCATTGGAACAAGAGGGGAGTTAGATCAAGGTGTATTCGCTGCTTCCATTTATCAATTCGAAAATACAGGAGGTCGGTTCAGCCCCTCCTTCAATTTAATAAACAATGATTTTCTTAACTTGAAATCGCTCGTATCGAGAAATATAAAGCCGCAATTCATTGATCTCGACAGAAACGGAAGCCTAGATTTAATTTACCAGTCTACAAACAGCAGCAATGAAACAAGTCTGCAATACCGACTCAATGCTGGAAAGTTTACTTTTGGTGAACTTCAAACCATTGCTTTTTCCTTGAGCGAAAACGACAATATCTATTTTTACGATGTGAACACTGATGGCGAAGTTGACCTGCTAAGAGCAGTAAGCTCAGGAGCTGTGAGTCTTCACCTCAATCAAGGTGATTTCAGTTTTGCCGATCCCATGAATGGCTTTGCGGGAATCACAGCCAATTTTCTGAAAAGAAATCCGACCCTTGTTGTCAATGATTTCAATTCGGATGGAAAACCAGAATTGATCACCTTAGATAATTCTGGCAACCTCAATGTCATTTCAGGCCCTATGAAAGAAGACTTCACTCCCTCTTCTACTCAAAATCAATTACTACAAACCTCCTTGATTGAAGAGCTAAACCTTACTGACCTGAGCAATGGCTCATGGTTGACGAGTGCCGATCTATTTGGCAATGGTAAGCCTGCAATCATCATCGGAAACAACCGCGGTGGAATCTATATTTTGGCAAATGAAAGCTCTACTGCTAGAAATGGCGAAGACAACTCAATCTCTTTAACAACTTTTCCCAATCCAACTTTGGGTTCGTTTTTCTTAAGAACAGATGTTGACGCAGTTTTCGAACTCTATACCATTCAAGGGCAGAAGATTTTGGAGAATATCAATCTTATAGAAGGCGTCACTATAGAAATTCCTTCAAGTAATTTAGCCGCTGGCATTTACCTTATCAGGGTATTTAACGGAGTAAATAAAGCCACCGTAAAGCGCATTATCATTCAAAAATGAAGTTGATTCTCCACCTCCAAATCAAAGCATTGCTGAATATTCAATTCAGTAATGAACTGGTGAAGCAATTAAAAATTGAATTCCCTGAGGCCATTCTTTTTGAAGCTGATAGTCATTCCGAGCCCTTTTTAATTCAGCAAGGGCTTCAGTTTTTAAAAGAAGCCACAAAAGTTGTTTTGATTTTGGAAAGTGAAGCAAGGGAAAACCCAAGCAAAGTTGCTCCATTGATAGAGAAAGTCGTTCGACACAAATCAATGACGCCACTAATTATTATCCAAGGTGAAAACCAAGTGTTAAAGAAGATGCTTTCACTCTCTAAAAAAGATGTTTTAGAGTTTGAGAGTATTAAATCCTCAATGATGCTGTTTAAGGATTACTTAAGTTCGAACTGATCCGCATCCAAATGTGCTGGAAATTTTGCTCTAAAGTCATCTAAAGCATTTCTTTCCAAAGTGACGGTAATGATTTCTTCAACATCTGAAAAGACCAATGTTTCGCCTTTAGGAGAGTAAACCGCAGAATGTCCATTGTATTCAAT
This sequence comes from Roseivirga sp., assembly GCA_047636255.1. GTDB lineage: Bacteria > Bacteroidota > Bacteroidia > Cytophagales > Cyclobacteriaceae > Roseivirga. The sequence continues at coordinate 5,564 of JBLIKG010000043.1, forward strand.
GCCATTCCCATCGATGCCTACACGGTTGAGCCCAACTGCGTAACTAACGTTTTCGATCGCTCTGGCTTTTAGCAAAGCATCCCAAGCGTTAACCCTCACTGCTGGCCAATTGGCTACATAAAGAGACACATCATAGGCTAGATTTACATTTCTTGACCAAACGGGAAATCGCAAATCGTAGCAAACCATTGGGCAAATTTTCCAACCTTTCCACTCTACGATCAATTTCTCAGTTCCGAAATCGAAATGCTCGTGTTCATTGGCCATTCTGAACAAATGCCGTTTATCGTATTTTTTCCATTCGCCATTGGGCTGCATCCAAATCAGACGATTGAAAACCTTTCCCTCCTCCTTTACCATAAATGAGCCTGTAACAACCGCTTCTGTCTGAGCGGCCAGTTGTTTCATCCATTTAAAAGTGGTTAAATTCATAGGCTCGGCCAGTATAGTGTTTTCCATCGAAAAACCTGTTTGGAACATTTCAGGCAAAACAATGATGTCTGTTTTGCCCTTCAAAGACCAAATCTTCTCTTCGAACATTGCAAGGTTTGCACCGATTTCGTGCCAATGTATTTCGCTTTGGATTATTGTGAGCCTAAGGTTTTGCATAGTGCAAAGCTATTAAATAGAACAAAGAAGTTTGGCTGCTTTGGCTAAAGTTTCTTCTCCTTTCGCGAAGCAAAACCGCAGTACCTTATTGTCTTCTTTATCTTGATAAAATACCGACATAGGAATGGTCGCTACTCCAATTTCTTTGGTAAGCCATTCCGCAAAGACCACATCATTCTCATCGCTGATGACCGAATAATTCATGAGTTGAAAGTAAGTTCCTCCAGCAGTAATGGGTTTGAACTTAGAGGGCTTCATAGCTTCTAGGAAAAAGTCCCGCTTCTTCTGATACATAGGCGCAACTGACTCATAATGCTCAGGTGTTTTTACATAATCTGCAATCGCATATTGGGTCGGAGTGTGTATGGTAAAGGTATTGTATTGATGTACTTTTCTGATTTCAACCATCAATGCTTCTGGTGCTATCATATAACCCATCCGCCAACCTGTGACATGGAAAGTCTTCCCGAATGAAAATGTAGCAATGCTACGCTTCCTTAATTCTGCTCTCTTCAATACTGACTCGTGTTCTGCACCATCAAAAACAATGTGCTCATACACCTCATCGGAAAGCACTAAAATATCTGTGCCTTTGGTGATGGCTTCCAGAGCATCTAAATCATGTGCACTTAGGATTGCTCCGCTGGGATTGTGTGGGGAGTTGATCACAATCATTCTCGTTTTACTCGAAACTTTGGTCTCCACCGCTGCCCAATCGATAGAATAATCAGGTTGAAGGAGTGGGACTGAGATGGCCTTTGCGCCTTGTAAATTGATGATGGGCTCATAAGCATCATAGGCTGGATTCATAATAATAACTTCATCGCCAACATTGATTAAGGCTGAAACAGAGCTCATAATGGCCTCGATAGCACCACAGGTAACTGTTATTTCGGTATCGGCATTGGGCTTATAGCCATAACCCCTTTCTACTTTATGAGCGATTGCATTTCTCAATTCTGCTACTCCTGACATTGGCGCATATTGATTCATCCCGAGCTTCATATAATGATTTACTCTTTCTATTAAGTTTTCATCTACTGGAAAATCGGGAAAGCCTTGCGCTAAATTGATTGCACCATATTCATTTGCCATTTTTGACATTACAGAGAATATGGTCGTGCCCACATTAGGTAGTTTTGAAGTAATATGCATGCTTGGAAGTTAAGTAAGACTTAGCTTCCAATCAAACCTTATAAAAATTCATGGCCATTGCATATCCGCGAATAATAAAAAAGCTTAACCGAGAATTGAATTTCATTCGAAGTTGAGCTATAAAATTTCTTAAATAAAAAGTCCCCTTTATGCTTCGGGAGTTGGTGGAGTTGCCGGTTTAGCTGGTGTAGGAGTAACAATAGGCGGTGTTGTTACACGAGATGGCGATAAATTCTCGTTGAATTTCAATGTTGCATAAGTACCAGCACTCAAACCTATCAAACCCAAAGTTGTACTATCAAAATCTGCAAAAGGAACAGCTACTCCTAAGGTGATGTGGCTGGGGATATTACTGATGAATTGAGAAATAAAAGCAAGACCGAAACCAATGTTAAATAAGACGGCCTGAAAACGGTGAATACTCACCCCGTTTTGATCAGATAAAATATCCATCCAAAAGCCTTGCGACTTTGAATCTTGATGCATAGCCACTGAAGGATCGCTACTCTGGCTATTGTCAATTACGCGGCCTGCCACAGTTGTTCCTGCACTAATTCCCAACAAAGTAAACGCGGTACTATTCATGATACCATTGCTGGCACCCGTCATGGCCATATCAATTGCAAAACAAGTGATTACAATTATGGTCCACCAGAACAATTGAGATCTGGAATAACTAAAAGACATGTCTTTGATTTCTTCTTGCGCGCTCATGTCCTTAATAAGGACCTGAAGTTTACTGCTCTTATTCGTGAATAGATTAAAAATTACGATCAGTTCGATAAGGATGATAATGCCTGCGGCAATCCATCTGATAATTTCTTCTACTTCCACATCCATAAAAATTAGGTTTTGGTTGAAATGGATAAAAGATAAGAAGAATTTTCTTCAAATTAAACTCTTGTTCAATCTTAGCAAGGCCTTATTTTTGGAGATTAATCTTTTCTTTTTATGGAAATAGTATAACTGATAGTGGGTTTTGCCGCCTCTACCTTTGGGGCAACTGGCACTTCCTTTTTTAGTTCATAATTTAGGCTCAGGCCTTTGGGTTTAGGCGCTGGAAGCTTGAAGTTAATCTTCAGTTTTTTATGTGTAAGTGTATTCCTTCCTTTGTTTATAGCGGTTTGGTAGACTAAGGAATTGATTAATCGAACTACTTCTTCATCGCAACCATAGCCTAGACCTGATAAAATTCTAACATTTTTAACCCTGCCCAAACCATCTACATCATATGCTACTTCTACATCTCCTTCAATTTTGGCATTGAGCGCTTCTTGAGGATAGACTAGATTTTGAGTAATAAACTTTTTCAAGGCGGCCATTCCACCTTTGTAAAGAGGTGTCTTTAATGGTTCGTCCTTTCTTGGTTTAGACATTTATTACTTATGGTTATAAAGTAGAATATATAAGACTAACTGAACTGTTCTCCTTTGGCTTTTGCATCAGCCAAAAAGTCTCTGAACTTCTTTTCAGCATCTTTCTTACAAATTAAAAGTACATTATCAGATTTAGTTACTAAGTAACCATCAAGATCTTGAGCAACAATTAATAGATCATCTGGCGCCTTTATATAGCAGTCCTTCGAATCGTAAAGTATAGCAGTGCCGTCTATGACATTACCATTTTTGTCTTTGTCTCTAATTTCATGAAGTGAATCCCAGCTACCTAGGTCAGACCAATCAAATTTACCCTTCACCATGTAAACATTATCCGCCTTTTCCATTATACCGTAATCGATGGATACACTCTTGCATTGTGTATAGGCATTGTCGATAAACTTTTGCTCGTTTTCAGTGTAATAGACTTCGTTACCCTCCTCAAAAATGACTGCCATATCCATTAAATGGGCATGGAATGCATTGGTAATCGACTCAATAGACCAAATAAAAATTCCTGCGTTCCAAACGAAGTCACCGCTTTCTAAAAATTTTTGTGCCAAATCTAATTCTGGCTTCTCTGTAAATGTTTTTACCTTTTTTACCTTTTTTAGCGGACTGGAATGGTACTGAATATACCCATAACCCGTTTCTGGCCTACTTGGAACAATGCCTAAAGTGATTAACTTATCGGAACCAGAAGCAGCTTTTATCGCTGTTTGAAGATTATCAACAAACAAATTCTCTTTAAAAACTACATGATCAGAAGGTGCTACCACCATAACACCTTTAGGGTCCTTTTGCTTTATTTTAAAAGCTGGATAAGCTACCGCTGCTGCTGTATTTCTTCCAATAGGCTCCAATAATATTTGAAAGTCAGATAATTCAGGAAGCTGTTCTTTAACAAGGCTATAATACCTCTGATTAGTAATGATATAAAAGTTCTCTTTCGGGCAAAGTGCCAAAAAACGATCAAAAGTCATTTGTAGAAGTGACCTACCAGTACCCAATACATCTAAGAACTGCTTGGGTCTCTCAGCACGGCTGTAAGGCCAAAATCTGCTGCCGATTCCGCCAGCCATAATCACTACATAATTATGTTCCATATTTACACTATTCCTTCGTTGACTAAGTCTTGGATGTGAATAAATCCTACGATTTTTTCATCATCCAATACCACTAAATGGTTGATTGAATATTGCCTCATTTGGTTCATTGCTCTAATAGCAAATTCCCCTTTGGCAATTGTTTTAGGATGCTTAGACATTACCTCACCAACAGTCCTTGCTTCGAAAGACATGTCTTTTTCGAGCATACGTCTTATATCCCCATCCGTAAAAATACCTGATAGTTTGCCATCTTCATTCACAACAGCTGTTGCGCCAAGCCTTGCCTTAGAAATTACAAGCAAACTAACTTTTACGAGTTCCGATTCTTTCACAATTGGCAATGCATTGTGAGGGTAAATATCATCTACTTTCAAATACAATTGTTTACCAAGTGACCCTCCAGGATGATATTTCGCAAAATCTTCACTACTGAAACCCCTAGCTTCTAAAAGGCAAACGGCCAGGGCATCGCCAAGTGCCATATGCACTGTAGTGCTGGTAGTAGGAGCTAAGTTATTTGGATCAGCTTCTTCACCAATGGTAGCATTCAATATAAAATCGGCAGCCTTAGCCAATTGAGAATCTACATTGCTTACGAGTGCAATAAGTTTGGCACCCGTTCTTTTAATCAACGGCACCAAGACTTTTATTTCTGGCGTATTACCACTTTTCGAAATACAAATGACAGCATCTTCAGGCAGCACCATTCCAAGGTCGCCATGAATTGCATCAGCAGCGTGCATAAAAATGGAAGGCGTACCAGTAGAATTAAGCGTAGCAACAATCTTATTAGCTATAATGGCGCTCTTTCCCACGCCAGTAACTACTACCCTTCCTTTAAGATTTAAAATTAAAGAAACGATAGCCTCGAAACTGTCGTCAATATATTCCGCAATTTGCCGAATCGCTTCGGCTTCCTTGAGAAGTGTATTTTTGGCTGTGGTCTGAATATTTTTCGCTAATTTCAGCTTAATGGCGTTTAAAATTTACGCGACAAAGATAATGATTCGCTTAGACGTTTTTTAAAACTCATCAGAATTATAGAAAGAGTGCAGGAAATTAGAAAAAAACTAAAGGAAGTTTTTGGTTATGATAGCTTTAGAGGCAACCAAGAACCCGTAATAAAAAATATATTGTCAGGACGAAATACGTTCGTGATTATGCCCACAGGTGCCGGAAAATCAATGTGTTACCAAATGCCAGCCATAGTAAGGCCAGGCACAGCCGTTGTGATTTCGCCACTGATTGCCTTGATGAAAAATCAAGTCGATCAAATGAATGCGGTGGGCATCAATGCGCGTTTTTTAAACTCCACTATGTCGAAAACCGAGATCAATAAGCTAAAGAAGGCAGTATTGGCTGGTGATGTTAAATTACTTTACGTGGCTCCAGAGTCACTGACGAAGGAAGAAAATATAGAATTTCTTAAACAAGCCGATATTTCTTTTGCGGCAATTGATGAAGCTCATTGTATTTCGGAATGGGGACACGATTTTAGACCAGAGTATAGAAGAATAAAAAGCATTATAGACATGCTCGGTGACTTACCGATCATTGCACTTACTGCTACGGCTACGCCTAAAGTTCAACTCGATATTCAGCGCAACCTGCAAATGGAAAGCGCAGATGTTTTTAAATCTTCCTTTAACAGAGAAAACCTCTATTACGAGGTTCGACCTAAAAAAGGGATTAAAAAGCAGCTCATTAAGTTCATGAGAGAGAACAAGGGCAAGTCTGGAATTATCTATTGCCTAAGCAGAAAAAAAGTTGAAGAGATCGCCAACTTCCTCCAAGTCAATGGCTTTAGTGCTAGACCTTATCATGCAGGTTTCGATCCTGACGTTCGAGTTAAAAATCAAGATGACTTCTTAAATGAGGAGGTTGACATTATTGTGGCAACAATTGCCTTTGGAATGGGTATCGACAAGCCAGATGTAAGGTTTGTGATTCACTATGATGTACCAAAATCACTTGAAGGATATTATCAAGAAACAGGCAGGGCTGGTCGTGATGGTTTAGAGGGTCAGTGCGTAATGTTCTACAGCTATTCTGACATTCTTAAGCTAGAGAAATTCAATAAAGACAAGCCTGTTACCGAAAAGGAAAACTCTAAAATCCTTTTGGATGAAATGAGTTTTTATGCAGAATCTACGGTATGCCGAAGAAAACAACTACTTCATTATTTCGGAGAGGAATATGATGACTCGGCATGTAGGCTGACTGGCATGTGCGACAACTGCCGTTACGAACGTGAAACTTTTGAAGGAAAAGACTTTGTAAAAATCGCTATTGAGGCGGTGCAACAAACTGACGAGCGCTTTGGCCTTGGACATTTGGTAAGCGTCATCAGAGGCTCACAAAATCAGTATATCAAAAGCTATAAGCACGATAAATTACCT
>JBLIKG010000044.1:0-12114 GCA_047636255.1 Roseivirga sp.
TCCGTCCACAACAAAAAAAACAGAAGGATCAGAAAAACTTCATCAGCGATATTAAGAAAGGTGATAGAATTGTAACCGTTGGCGGTATTCATGGTAGAATTGCTGAAATGGATGAAGATACTATCACGTTAGATGTGGAAAAAGGTGCTAAAATCAAATTTGAAAAGAGTGCCATTTCACTGGAAGCAAGTAAAAAACAAGCCGACAAAGCTTAGGAGTGATTGAGAAGTGCTGAAGAAATAATTGAAAAATTAAAAGGTTCTTTCAACGCGCCCAGTACAAAGGACGAAAAATTGAAGGTGGTAGTATTATGTATCATAATATCTACCACCTTTTGGTTTTTTAGTGCTCTCAACAAATCTGATTATGTTACACAGATCAATTACCCAATCGAGGTAAGTTATAATGACTCTCTTTATATAGCGATTTCGGAATTGCCAGATAATATTCCCCTTGAAGTAGCAGGAGGTGGATGGGATTTAATGACAAGATCTTTTGGTTTCGGAATGGACCCATTAGTGATTAGATTAGAGAATCCTCTAAAGGAAGGGCATAAAATGGCAAGTGCACTAAGGCAGGAAATTGCGTCAAAATTAGAGCCTGTCCTTATCAACTACATTTTAGTAGATAGCATCAATTTTGATATTGATGTTTTAACTAAAAGAGAGTTTAATGTAATTTTTGACTCGACATCTCTACAGTTTGAACCAAATTTTGTTCAAACATCAAACATACAAGTATCCCCAGATAAGATTGTAGTGATTGGTCCAAAGTCCTTAATTGATACGATTCAAAACCCTCATGTTATTGGATTTGGTGAAAGAGTCGTTGGAGATAATGTAGATGAGAACGTGCCTCTTCTTGGTATTAGAAATGATTTCATAAAAGCCAATTTGGAAGAGGTAAGGGTAACTTTCATGGTGACAGAATTCTTACAAATGTCAAAGGATGTAGTGATCGAAAAGATTAATTTTAATAAACCTTCTTTGAGTATAAGTCCAGCCACGGTTACTGTATATTATGAATGGAACAGTAAGGTGCCTCAAGAAGCAGACTCCTTAAGGCTTTCATTAGTAGTCGATTTCAAAAAGTTGATTAAGCGAGACTCAACGATCACAATTGAAACAAGGCCAAATGCAACCCAAATGATTAACCCTAGGATAACTCAGAAAAAGGTTAAAGTAATATATGAATAAGCCTTTCATTGTAGGAATAACGGGTGGGATTGGTTCAGGCAAATCTACAGTTTGTAGAATATTTGAAAATTCAGGTCTTCCAGTTTATTACGCAGATGATAGAGGAAAACTCTTATTAACTGCTGATAATCAATTAAAGACTGAGGTAATAGATGTTTTTGGTCAGGAGAGTTATCTGTCGACTGGTGAGTTGAATAGAACCTATTTAGCAGATCGAGTTTTTAAACTAGAATCTGAGTTGCAAAAGCTCAATTCGCTTGTTCATCCTGCTGTAGCCCGAGATTTTGAACGTTGGGTAGACAACAGCAATAGCAAGATAGTATTGAAAGAAGCAGCCTTGCTTATAGAAAACAAGTCGTACAAAAGCCTTGATTATCTAATTAGCGTCTTGGCTCCAGAAAAATTAAGGATTGAACGCGTACTAATGAGAGATACCCATCGAAATAAAAAACAAATCCTTGATATTATATCTAAACAAGTCGATGACGGACTCAGAAAGTCATCGAGTGATTTAGTTATCAATAATGATGGCAAAAGCCTTTTATTGCCTCAGGTTTTAAATGCGGTCGAAAAAATTCAGGAATTAGCTTTAGTAAAAGAAGGAAGGGCAATTTGATCTTCATAGAACTTCATTCTGGAATGGGTGAAATTCAGGAGTTCAATCTTTTCAATCTTGTCTAGTTTGTGGTTATAAAAGACTTCTAAATAATAACCGTCTAATAAGTAGAGATTAATCTTATAACCATAATAGCGTATGGCCACTATAAAATCACCTTCCCGATAAAGCCTTTTGATTTGACTATCGAAGCTTAAATTGAAAAAATCAAAAAAGGAATATGACATGGTTTAAGATAACCAAATGGAGGCTAAACTTTAAAGCAATTCGCTTAAAATTTGAAAATAGATGACTCGATAGGTTCAGTCATGAATGAAGACTATAAAACAATTGGCTATTCTTCGGTATGGATGTTTTGTAAGTGAAAATATAAACTCCTTTATTCGAGTAGTTATTAAGAGATGATTTGAAAACCATTGGCAGTTTATTTAAACTTCTAACGACTTCCATGGCTTCTTTAAATGAATCCATTTTCCAACATTTATAATGCTTACAGTTAAAATCCTCCCTAATTTGTTTTTGCAGATTACCGAGATTGTTGCAGTCGGTAATGCCCATTTCCCAAATTAATCCTCGTTGCATAAGATAACTATTGGAATTAATCCAGTTATTGATCTGTCTAGTTATGCAGGAATTAGTAATAGGAAACTCTAATATTTCAGGGAAAACAAATGTTGTGCGCATGAGTTAGTGCATAGTTTGTGGAACTTTACACAGATAAGCCTCTGAAATATCAAAATGTTTTAGGCTTGAAATATGTTGGTTTATTTTTTAATTTCAAAAAAAAATCAAGGAATTGGGGATTTAATTTATGGGTGGTTAATTGGCAGGGATTGATGATACCCATAATGGGCCAAACTCTCATAAGTCCTTTGAAAAGGACCTACAGATAATTGTATGTGTAAAACAAGTAAATAACAACTAATCGATTAGTTTGGAATAGTCTAATCCCTTGCCTACTTTAGTGATGTAAACGATTTTAATTCATTTACATCGAGACTTCTCTTTTTCTACACCTATTGTGTATTCTTTTAACCCGTAGGGTTTGAAGTATAGTTTTTGTTAAATAAAAAATTAACGACCAATAGTATGAGGAGTATTAATCAATCTAGCTTTCTGAAGATTCTATCTGGGCATGACTATGAGTTTCTAATTAATGGATTTTCGTTCAAATTGTCTGAAGATGTCCAGATTAGGAATTCCGTATTCAATTCGCTCCACATTTTAAAGTTCGTACAGTCTAGGTTTAAATCAATATACTTCAGTGATATAAAACTCTCTTCAAGAGTTGTTTTCTACGAGTGTACTTTTGATTCTATTAAAATTGAATCAAGCAGTATTAACTCAATTGAGTTTAAGAACTGCATTATAGATAAGTTAATTGTGAGTGAGAATAAAGATATCGAAGAGATATTAATTGGGGGGTCTAAAATTAATAACATTAATATAATCGGGAATAATAAATTGGAAGTTTTACATATTGGCTGCGATAACTTATTGGATCAAGCAACTGTAAAGAATAATGGGAAAGAAAATTCTGGGCAATCGAGATTTTTCCTTTGTCCAGAATTATTTAATGATATTGAAATTGATAGCTTGACTACGAGTCTTTTTGAGATTGGAACATTTGGACAGTTTTCAAACCTTAGGATTGATAATATTACTTCTGATCAAGTCGTATTTAAGAATTGCTTTGACTATTCTGCAAAGGTAAAATTAGGCAACTTTAAACCACTTAGTGACCAAAAAAGTATTTTAAGAATCACTGATTCTTATTTGAGTTCCTCCAACTTCGACAACGATTTTTTAACTCGCCAAAATATTTTTCTAGAATTAGAAAATAGTACTATCGATTATAATCTAAGCAGATTAGTCCCATAAAAAAGAGTGAGAGTAAGATAATTTTTCTTATTTTTAGGTACTTCTACTTTCTCTAAATCTTACTTTCTAATACATTTCAATAGTTTTTCTGTGTAAGGCTAGAGGCAAACGGTAGGCGTTCCTATCAATTAGTATAATATAATATAATTTGTATATTGTAACTAAATAAAAAATAAGTGATTATTTGCTGTAATTAAGTGTATATAATTATATATATTCGCTTCTCAACTAAACATTGTTCACTTATGAAAAAGTTATTAATCCTATCCATTCTTGCCATTTTTGCTGTCGGTTGTTCAGATAATCTTGATACCGTTCCAGAACCAGTTGTTCCTAATGTAAGCGTTGATCTTGCTGATGCTAAAAGTGAGACTGATGAATCAATCATTATCAAGCCTAGGAGACCTAGAACTACAACCACTCCGGTACCAGGGTCTTAATTGCATTATATCCAATCTTTTGTTGGATATAAAAACTAAAATTCTTTTATTTCGACTTAAAATAGTTCTTGTTTCTAGGATCTCTGTTTTTGGCTGAAATTGTATGATCAAAAATTCTTTAATCATTGTTTTTTTATTGTTTAGTCAGTTGACTTTATTGAGTCAAACTGATTTTGATCAGTTGATTAATAGAGCATATAATGAATTGGATAATCAAAATCCCGATGAAGCCATTTCGTTATTAGACCAAGCGTATGATTTCGCCAAAAAGAGGAAAGATATTTACCGTATGGTCATGGCCAAAAGTGCAATGGGTTCTGTTGGTGTTCAAGTGGGAGACTATGAGTCTTCCTATGTTAATTTTTCTGATGCCCTTGACTATCTTCAAAAATGCGATACTGTCGATCTTTACAATAAGACAGTAATCCTAGATAATTTAGCATTTATTAAGTCAATGTATACCGACTATCAAATGTCTGCTGTCTTTTATAAGGAAGCGTACGAAACAGCTAAGAAATATGTAAAGCGCTTTAGGTTCATGGCAGAAGAGAACGGGGATTTGTCATATTTGGTCGATTTACCGTACTCAATGGCCATTCAAATGAAGAATAGCGGTGACTATGAAGGAGCGGGTAAGGTTCTTTTGGAGATGTGGGAAGATTCTGAATATAAAGGAGATACAGTTTCTTTAGCTAGGGCTTTAAATGAGTTAGGTCTTATAAAAATAAGAAATCAGGAATTCTTGGAAGCACAAGAGTTTTTCTCTTTTGTAGCTTTTAATGAAAATATAGCAGCGGATACTCGTGCCATTGCTTTACAAAATTTAGCGGTAACCTATTCTAATTTGAATAATCTGGAAACAGCAGAAAAGTGGTTCAAAGAAGCGCTCGCTATTAAGCTTGAACATTCGTCACCTAGATCTCAGTTCATGACGATGCTTGATTTAGGTGAATTGGAATTTAAGAAAGGTGAGGTTAATGCAGCTATTGCTCAATGGGAAACCGCAATAAATACTTTTGATAAAATTAATAGTGACCCTGATTTGTTTATTATTTATGATTGGTTACAAAAGGCCTATTTAAGGTTGGATCCAGATAAGTCGTTTAACTACGGTAATCTTTATACCTCTAATATCCAAGATTGGATGCTTGTTCAAAGAAACCAAAATGATAATCCTAGTCTTCAAGCTTTTAACACCAAGATTGATGTTTTTATGAGATCTAGGGAGGAAAAAGCAGAAAGGATGGCATTGATTCAACAATTTTGGCCAGCTGGGCTGACGTTCGCTGTGCTCCTTACTTTTCTAATCTATCAAATTCAGCTATTCATCGCAAAATCTAGATTGAGGGTACAGACCGAAAAGGTAAGAGAAATACGTAACCAAAAAGCGCAGGCCATTTTAGATAAGATTAGAAGAGACGCTTAATTGCCTCCTTCCACGTAGGCTTTATAAAGCTCCTTGATTCCCTCTCTTAATCGATGATTTTCTTCAAGTATATCTAATTCATCTTCACTCAATTCTCTTTTTATAGGCCCTTGATTAAGGATAAACCAATTCAAGTTGATTTGAGGGTATACCCTTAGAATAGATTGGATGGCATCGTAGCCTGGTTTCGTCTTCTCGTCTAGGTAAGACTTTACGGTTGGGCCAGAAAGCGAAATTTTACTTGCAAACTCTGCAGTGTTGCCTTTTTCGTAAGTATCTATTATCCACCGTATTTTTTTACCTGGATGTTGGTCGAGTTCCATACCTACTAAGATATACTTTTTCTAACGATCAATCGAAATCCAATTAGAAAATCGGAAATACACTTATTAGGAACACATTAATCTTAATCAGAAATAAAAAAAGCTTCTCGAAGAGAAGCTTTTTGGGTGGAAGATGGGGCTCGAACCCACGACCCTCGGTACCACAAACCGATGCTCTAACCAACTGAGCTACAACCACCATTTAAATTGGAATGCAAATGTAAGTGTTCGACTTAAATTTGCAAACACTGTTGGATGATTTTATCGATTAAATTCCATCCTCAAACCTGAACTCACTTCTTTTATCGATCCACTGTCGTAAACGTGTTTTCCGGAGACCAAAGTGTGTATGATTTTCGATTTGAAGGTGTGACCTTCAAAAGGAGACCACTTGCATTTAGCAAGAATATTATCACGGTCAACTGTCCAAGGGTTGCTCAAATCTGCAACGACTATATCTGCATGAAATCCTTCTTTTAAGTAACCTCTTCTGTCAATTTGGAAAAGGTCGGCCACCGAATGAGCTGTTTTCTCGGTGATTTTTTCAAGACTAATTTTCCCCTGATGATATAGATCCAAAAGGGCAACTAAGGAGTGCTGAACCAATGGCCCGCCCGAAGGTGCTTTGAAATAACTGTTTGCTTTTTCTTCTAAGGTGTGTGGAGCATGATCAGTTGCAATGACGTCAATTCTATTGTCGATGACTGCTTGGAGTATGGCGTCACGATCAGTGATTTTTTTAACAGCTGGATTCCATTTAATAAGATTTCCTTTTTCAGCATAGTCTTGATCGGAAAACCAAAGATGATGGATACAAGCTTCTGCAGTAATTTTTTTATCCTTCAAAGGGATTGTATTATCGAATAATTCAAGCTCTTTGGCTGTCGAGATATGAAGAATGTGTAATCTAGCTCCCTTCTTTTTGGCGAGAGCCACGGCAAAGGATGATGAGGCATAGCAAGCTTCTTCGCTTCTGATAATAGGGTGTTGATCGACCGGGACATCTTCTTCATATTGTTCTTTCGCCTTGGCAATATTTGCGCGAATTATTTCTTCAGATTCGCAATGCGTTGCAATTAGAGTTGGTGCATTTTCAAAAATAGTTTCTAATGTAAGTTGGTTGTCAACTAACATATTTCCTGTTGAAGAACCCATGAAAATTTTAATCCCACAAACTTTTCTTGGATCTGTTTTGAGGACCTCGGCTATATTGTCATTTGATGCCCCCATAAAGAATGAGTAGTTGGCAAGGCTGTTTTGTGCGGCAATTTGATACTTGTCCTCTAAGAGCTCTTGAGTCAAAGCATTGGGTACTGTGTTCGGCATTTCCATAAAGGAGGTTACCCCGCCAGCCACAGCAGCCCTTGATTCAGAATAGATATTCCCTTTATGCGTTAACCCAGGTTCTCTAAAATGAACTTGATCATCAATCAAGCCTGGGAAAATATGAAGTCCACTGGCATCGATGATTTTATCAGCATTCAAATGCTGTAGATTACTTTCTATTTTTTCGATGAAGCCATTTTTTACAAATAAATCAGCCTGAAATATTCGGTTTTCATTCACTATGGTTCCATTAAGTATAAGTAGGGTAGGCATGTCTAAGTTTTTTATTGTGTAGTGGGTTAACGTAATTGCAAGTTATTACCAAATATTTCCTCCGCAATCTATGGTTGAAGAAAACCTTTCCTTCGAAGACTTAAAATTAAGCCGTCAATTTCTAAATGCAATTGATGATTTAGGTTATTCTAAACCTTCGCCTATTCAGAGAAAGGCGATTCCCATTTCAATGGCAGGGCATGACTTATTAGGCATAGCCCAAACAGGAACTGGCAAAACGGCCGCTTTTGTTTTGCCAATATTGATGAAGTTAAAATTTGCTCAAGGCGAACATGCCAGAGCATTGATTTTAGCGCCTACTCGAGAGTTAGTAATGCAGATTGAGGAGAATGCTAAAGCACTTGCTAAATACACTGATCTCCGCGTAGTATGTCTTTATGGAGGTTTGGGCCCCAAGACTCAGATCGAGTTGATTCAAGCCGGGGTTGATATCATTGTGAGTACCCCTCAACGTTTCCTAGATATTTATCAAAAAGGCATTATCCACACTAAGACCATTAAAACAATGGTGCTTGATGAGGCAGATAAAATGATGGACATGGGGTTTGCTGGACAAATCAGAAGTGTTTTAGAGATTGTGCCAATTAAGAGGCAGAACATGCTCTTCTCCGCTACTATGTCTGACAAGGTGATCTCCTTGACGGAAGAGTTTTTGGAATTCCCAGAGAAGGTAGAGATTGCCCCACAGGCTAGTGTTGTGGATACTATTGATCAGCAACTCTATGAAGTGCCTAATTTTAAAACTAAAATCAATTTGTTAGAGCACCTGCTCAATCAACCTGAGTTCACAAGGGTGATTGTATTTACTAAAACTCGAACCAATGCCGATAACGTATCCAAATTTTTGGATAGAAGGGGACTTGGGCCGATACGGGTGATTCATGCCAACAAAGGTCAGAATACACGAATCAATGCCATGAGTGAATTCAAGGAAGGGAATGTACGCGTGTTAGTTTCAACTGATGTTACTGCAAGAGGAATGGATATTAGCATGGTAAGCCATGTGATTAACTTTGATGTTCCAATAATCACAGAAGACTACGTGCATAGAATAGGAAGAACAGGCAGAGCGAATAATGCAGGGATCGCCATAACTTTTGCTAATCCCTTAGAACTGTTTGCTGTAGTAGAAATTGAAAAACTAATTCAAACTCCCATTAATAGGAGTTCAATACCAGCGAGGGTAGTTATTGAAAAAACACCTTTTATTGAGGATCAAGAAATGCTCCGCGAAATAGATAACATTAAGAAAAGAGAAGATCCTGATTTCAAAGGAGCTTTTCATGAAAAGAAGAACAAGTATTCGACTAGTTCAAAAACTAAGGACAAAAAACAAAAGGTGAACACTAAAAAACCGGGTAGAAGAAAATGATAAATACCTCATTTATAATAAATTAGTAACAACAAAAACTCAAACAACATGAAAAGAATAAATAATCTCGTAGTGATGAGCCTGGTCGGCTTATTAGCTACTACAGCATTAAATGCGCAAAAAAATGGTGAATACCATTTAGATCAATCCTACACCATAGCTGCCAATGGCACTTTGTACCTTGATTCTGAAGACGCCAATGTGAATATAACGGGCTCTTCACGTACGGACGCCCATGTGAAAATTGATCGCGTAGTTGAGACACGTGGATTTTCTTCAGGGCGTAATGAATTCAGATTTGATGTTGAGGATAGGGCTGGCAACCTCTATTTAACCGAGCGAAGAAGGGGAGGAGTAACTTTACAAGTAGGATATTCCAGAACCGACTACACTATCGATATTGAATTGCCAAGAGGTGTTTCTTTGAAGATACAGGGCGAGGACGATGATTATGTAATCAGAAATATTGATGGCAAAATTTCAATTGAAACCGAAGATGGTGACATCGAGGTGATAGATTGTTTCGGTAGCGATTTCCAATTCAAACTAGAAGATGGTGACTTGAAAGTAGATGGTGGAAATGGTTCTATTTCAATAGATATTGAAGATGGCGATGTAGACATTCGAAAAGGAAATTTTGATCGAATTGAAGTAGATGTTCAAGATGGTAACATCATCTTGGAAACCGCGATTTTAGATAATGGTATTTACGATATCAAAGCGGAGGATGCTAGAATAGATTTTGTAGTACTGAAAGGAGGTGGGGAATTTCTTGTGCTTAAAGACGATGGAAGTTTAAGAACCAGCTCTGACTTTGAAACCCTACAAGAAAGCGACCATCGCGCATTGGTTAAACTACCGGGTGGCAACGCCAAAATAGAAATTAGGACTGATGATGGCCGCGTTAGACTCAGTAAGCAGTAAGTAAAAAATAAAGAAGTTGAAGGCTTATGATTAAGCCTTCAACCTAATTTCTTGTAATTCATCATCCCAAACCCAGTTGGCTGCATTTGCACCGCCCAAATGGTAATCTCTTTTGATTATGCTCGAGGCGAAGCTAGTTTTAAGCTCAAGGTTTTCGAAGTCTTTAAAGAGTGGTTTCAATCTTTCTAAATATTTTAAGTATTGAAGATCTCCAAAACCGAAAAGATGCTGCCATTTCAATAACTCTCCAATCAAAGATTTAAGATTTATATGTCCTTCATTGATCAACTCTAAAATCTTTTCTTCAATAACATTCAAACCTGTTTTTGATGATGGGAATCTCTTTAGATGGGCCATAAAGGCCAGACCTAAATAAGGGAACTCATTAGATGGTAGTAGAACGAAAGTTTCAAGATCTGTTGGGTCTGTAGAACAATAAGCTACATAGGCATCTGACGCTAGATTGAAATCGTTGCTTCCTAAGATTCTCCTGCGTGCGTATAATGAAGGGTAATCGTCAGTTGGGATTTCGCCAAGGCCAACTAAGCCTTCAAAGCCTTCTTCCCAGCCCACACAGATCAAGGATATTTTTGTGGTTTTTAACTCCTGATTTTTAAACCAATGTAAAAGCGCAATTAAATTTATTTGGCAGAATAGGTCATATTCAAACCATAGCACCACTTCATTATACTCATTGAATTTTTCAATTTTTTTGAATTCAGCAATCACATCTTGTTCATATCGAAGACTGATTACACCAAAAAACGAAGTGAAAAATTCTTTTCTGGTTTGCCAAAATTCAGGACTTGCAAAGTCAATGCTCACTGGGCCATCACTCAGCACTTCTCTCCAAACAGCCGCTTTGCCTTTTATTCTGCTTTGTGCGAATTTTAGTTTGGAGCTATCTCCATTGAGAATGTGTAGGGTGTTTTCCATAAAAAAAGGTTACTCGAAAGTAACCTTTTCAATGGTAATATAAAGTCTTAATTATCTATTATAAGTCATGTCATCCTCTTTGTCAACAGGCGTTCTTTGATCTCTATTGGCTAAAATCCACGCAGTATGGAAAATTAGCTGAGCTCTTTTCGCCATAACATCAAACTCAATTTTGTCAACAGTATCAGTTGGTCTGTGATAATCGGCATGAACGCCATTGAAATAAAAGATAATTGGAATACCTTTTTTAGCGAAATTATAATGATCTGATCTGTAATAGAATCTGTTGGTGTCAGCTGGATCATCATATCTGTAATCTAAATTCAATCCAGTGTAAGTGATATTCGCATACTCAGATATTATTTTTAAGTGGCTAGAAAGTTTTTCAGAACCAATTACATAAACATAGTCTCTATCATTTTCGTGATCAGGATCTACTCTACCAATCATGTCAATATTCAAATCGTTTACAGTTTTGTCTAGCGGAAATAAAGGATTCTCTGAGTAGTACTCAGAACCTAATAGTCCTTTTTCTTCGCCTGTAACATTTAAGAATAGAATACTTCTTCTTGGTCTGTTGCCTTCTTTGGCTGCTTGAGCAAATGCTTCAGCAATTTCCATAACGCCAGTAGTTCCACTTCCGTCATCATCAGCACCGTTGTTAATCACAGTACCATCCTCATTTTGGCCGATATGATCGAAGTGAGAGGAGATTACTAAAACCTCATCTTTTAAGTCGGTTCCTTCCAAAAAGGCAACCATGTTTTCAGTATTTAACTCTTTCAATTTTTCGGTAACCTTTAAGCTTACGCTTCTAGCTTTCAAAGAAGCAGGGTCTGCAATAGCCAATTCCATTTTGTCGGCAGCAGTATTTAGCATTTCTGCCGCGATTGCTTTAGTTATATAGAATACCATACTCTCACCACTTGTGGTCACTTTTTCAAAACGCAATCTGCTGAGTAATGCCCTTCTTGCTTGTCTTGGTAAAGTTTGTTTGAATTGCTCGTCATCAGGACTAACAATAAATACTGCTTTTGCTCCTGAATTATTCAATTTCTCAAGCAATTCTCTAGAGTTGGACATTGTAATAACACCTTTGCCTTTAACGTCCATTTTGTCCAATGTCTCACCATTGCCGACAAACACGGTAGAAAGTTTTAATTCCTTAGTCATATTGGCATTTCCAAAAAAGATAATATCCTTTCCGTTTATTTTTTTACCACTTTTTGTCTTTACGTAAACGTCTGACCAATCTGACTGATACATTGTGAACTTCTGTCTGTAAGTGCCATCAACAGGGCCTTGCAAACCTATTTTCATGTAAAAATCTTCAAGAAATTTAGATGCTTTTTCTTGACCTGGTGTACCCGTTTCTCTTCC
>JBLIKG010000045.1:0-11928 GCA_047636255.1 Roseivirga sp.
TGAGTTCTGCTAAACTAGCGTGTTTAGGAAAAATAGAAGCCTCAAAATCATTCACTAACTCGGCCTTCCAGCGATCGAAGTCTTTCGATAAAATCAATGCTTCTAAGTCTACTTCACTAGGTTTTGGGCTCATGCCAGCGTAGGCTTCTTGCGTAGAAATATGAACATCAGGTTTAATCAGTGCAATCCAGTAGCCTTTCAAGTCGAAAGTTATCGGCTTTAAATCAGTTCCTGTTCCTGTTGCGATTGTAGTCTTGTTTTGAATAAAGAAAGGACAGTCACTTCCTAATTGTGTAGCGTAATCTTCGAGAATAGAATCATCTAAAAATAGCTGAAACTCATTGTTCAGCATCTTAAGCATAAAGGCTGCATCAGATGATCCCCCGCCTAAGCCAGCACCCATTGGAATAATTTTATGGAGGTGAACGCTTAAATCAGGCAATGAAAAATCTTTGCGCAGTAATTTGTAGGCCTTTAAAACCAAATTGTCTTTTTCGTTGCCCGGAATGGCGATTCCACTTGAAGCAAATTGTAGTTGTTTCGAAGGAACAAATTCCAATACATCGCACCAAGGTATTGGTAAGAGGCAGCTTTCTATTGTATGATACCCATTCGGTAGGCGATCTGTAATAAATAGCCCAAGGTTGATTTTGGCATTTGGAAAGCTAACCATAGTGCAACTGTTTATAATTAAAACGGTCTGCTATTTAAGTGAAAAAGCAGACCGTTCAGTAAGGTTTAAAAAGGAAATTTAGTCTTTCTTTAACTGTTCAACAAGGGTAGCTGTCATGCCAGAAGTAGAGAAACCGCCATCATGCATTAAGTTTTGCATAGTCACCATTTTGGTCATGTCAGAAAACATCACCGCACAGTAATTAGCACAATCCAAAGCACTTGCATTGCCAAGAGGGCTTAATTTATTAGCATAGTCATAGAACACGTCAAAACCACTAACACCTGTGCCAGCAGTGGTCATGGTTGGTGATTGAGAAATTGTGTTAACTCTCACGTTCTTTAACCTTGCAAAACGTTCACCATAGCTACGTGCTATTGACTCTAACATCGCTTTGGCATGTGCCATATCAGAATAGTCTGGGAAGGTTCTTTGCGCTGCGATATAGGAAAGCCCCATGATAGAACCCCATTCGTTCATAGCGTCTAATTTCTCGGCAGTCTGCATCACTTTGTGGAATGAGATGGCTGAAACATCTAGAGTTTTCATCATCCAGTCATAGTTCAAATCACCGTAATCGCGACCTTTTCTCACGTTAGGGCTCATGCCGATGGAGTGTAAAACGAAGTCTATTTTGCCACCAAGAATTTCCATTGACTTAGTGAATAGATTTTCAAGATCTTCGATAGATGTTGCATCTGCTGCAATTACTTCTGAACCACATTCAGCGGCAAGCTTATTGATTTCACCCATTCGCATGGCGATAGGGGCATTGGTAAGTGTGAAAACCGCGCCTTCAGCTTTTGCTACTTGAGCTACTTTCCACGCGATTGAGCGCTCGTCTAATGCGCCAAAAATGATTCCTCTTTTACCTTTTAATAGATTATGTGCCATAATTTTCTTATTTCGGCCGTAAAAATAGGCATTCAATTTAATAAACCGATACTAAAAGTTAATCGACTGCATTTGCAACCTTACCTTGATAAAGATGTCAAGTCCTTTTGTTTTTTCTAACACAATACTATACCCTCTTGACCTTTAGTATAATATGATAATGGCCTATTGTTTTTTATTAGCCTAAATCCAATCAGTCTAAATATTACGTATTGTAATAAGAATGTAGTGATTCGATTAGTTGAGGTTGATTATGCAAAAGTGGTCCGAACTATTGTGGGTTTCGGATTCAATTTTGGTTGAGTTGAGGGCGATCCTGTAATGGGATCGCCTCTTTTTATTTGCACTAATATTAACTGATTGTTAAATTAATATTATCTTCGCTTTAGGATTCGTCCAAAAGAAAACAAAGGCATGTGATGGATTACATGTTTTTGATTAGGTAGAAGGGGGGTGTGATGGCCTCCCTTCATTTTTTCTCTCAATAATCTCTTGTTGTAATTATTGCCCTTAATGGTTAAATCGAATAAAATTATATTCGATGAAATCAGCCTTACTCCTCAGTATTTTCTTTTTAACGCTTTCCTTAAATGCACAAGTCTACTTTCCAGAAAGAGGAAAGTGGGAAGCAAGAACTCCTCAATTGCTTGGTCTAAACGATTCAAAACTTGCGGATGCAGTGAAATATGCTGAAGCCAATGAATATTCTGGCTCCAAAGATTTGAGGATTGCTATTCTTGAAGGTTTCAAAGCAGAGCCTTTTCATAAAATTGCTGGGCCAACAAGAAAACGCGGTGGCCCTGCTGGTGTGATCATCAAGGATGGTTACATCGTTGCGCAGTGGGGTGATGTAAATCGCGTAGACATGACCTTCAGTGCTACCAAGAGTTACCTCTCTACAATGGCTGGACTAGCCATAGATGCAGGTCTAATTGCCAATGTACAAGATAAAGTTGGAGAGTATGTTTGGGATGGTACTTTTGATGGCGATCATAATGCCAAAATAACTTGGCATACCTTGCTCAATCAGTCATCCGACTGGTCGGGAGAACTTTGGGGAGCTAAGGATTGGGCGGATCGTCCACCAAGAGATGGGGGCTTGGATGATTGGAAATACCGTGAATTAAAAGAACCAGGCACCTTTATGGAATATAATGACGTGAGGGTAAATGTGCTTGCCTATTCTTTGCTTAATGTTTGGAGAAAGCCACTTCCGCAAGTGCTGAAGGAATTTATTATGGATCCAATTGGAGCTTCAACTACTTGGAGATGGTTTGGCTATGACAATGCTTGGGTGGATATTGATGGCGCTAAAATGCAGTCAGTAACAGGTGGCGGCCATTCAGGTGGCGGTATTTTTATAAGCGCACTAGATCACGCCCGTTTTGGATTGCTTTTCTTGAATAATGGTAAATGGAAAAATCAACAATTGATTTCTAAGGATTGGGTAGATGCCGTGCAAGTTTCTTCTGAGGCTATGGAAAGTTACGGCTATATGTGGTGGTTGAATAGAGGCCCAAGAAAATGGAAAGAAGTTGAAGATGAATCGGTGTATTATGCTGCAGGCTTTGGTGGTAATTTTATTGTAGTCGATAAAAAGAACAACATGGTAGTAGTAGCACGTTGGTTAGAACCTGATAAAATTGGCCCGATGATGAAAATGGTTCAGGATGCAATTAAATGACCAAGAACACCAGTCGAACTAACTCTCCAAAAGTTAAAACATAAATCAGCCTATGATTACTTTGCTGCATGAATCTAGGAGAGAAACTTTTGGAGAGGTTTTAACAATTTACTGATCATAATTAAATAATTGCTACCAAGGAACAATGTAAGCGCTTCTCAAGTTGATGTGCTGTTAAACCAAAAAAACAATGAACAAACTAAATTTTAAATCATTAGTGGCTGTTGCCATGATTTCTGTGCTTTCTTCATGCGGAGGTGCAAAAACAACAAATACTGAAACTGAACAAGTAGATAAACCTGAGATTCAAGTATATGCCTTTAATGTAGGCGATATCTTAGTGAAGGATATTTCTTTATTTAACCCAGGAGTTGACGTTGGTCAGCCAATGCAATTTTCAAATACAGCTTACCTAATTCGTCATCCAAAAGGCGATTTAATTTGGGATACAGGTTTACCTGATGGCTTGAATCAAATGGCTGAAGGGAACGATTCTGAAGGATTTTTAATGAAAATGCCAGTTACGTTGGCTTCTCAGTTAGATGCGATTGGTGTAGCTCCTTCAGAAGTAGAATTTTTAGCGGTATCTCACTTGCATGGCGATCATATTGGAAACGTAAATATGTTTGCCAATGCCACTGTGATTTTGCAGAAAGAAGAGTACGATGCCCTATTCAATGGGGAAACTCCTGTTGCAGAAGTTGCTGATCTAAAAAGCAATCCAAGTGTACAATTAACAGGTGATCACGATGTCTTTGGTGACGGATCAGTGGTAATCAAAAGAGCACCAGGACACACGCCAGGTCATCAAGTATTATATTTGGATTTACCTGAAACAGGTCCTGTAGTCCTTTCTGGTGATTTGTATCACTTTGCTAAAAACAGAGAGTTAAGAGGTGTGCCTGCCTTTAATACCAACAAAGAAGAATCGCTAGCATCTATGGATTTGATCGAAGCTTTTATCAAGGAAAAGAATGCAACGCTTTGGATTCAGCATGATTACAAGCAGCAGCAGACTATTCCTCATGCTCCTGAGGTGATCAAATAATACGGTTCGAGTAGTCTCTAAAAACCGTCTATCCGTCACTCTGAGTGTTGCTGAGGTACGAAGCAACCGAAAGAGTCTGTTTGTTAAAGGCTCTGTGCCCAGAACATTTGGATTCTTCCCTTTATTAATACTGTTGGTATTTTAGGAAGAATGATAAAACAGACGGATTCTTTCGTCTTAAAAGTCCAAAAGCTTTTAAAGCCTCAGAATGACGGTATTAATGAGGACTTAAATGGAATTCACTATTAGTTATAAAAAAGGCCATTTCTCTTAAGAGCAATGGCCTTTTTTCTTCTGTAGGTTCGTCTAATTTGTTTTTGCATTCATCACCGAGATCCAAAGCCCAACGCCATAGGTAAGTTCTTTTAGCCTAAAGCCTTCTTTTTCATTATCTCCAATTTTTTCCTTGAGGAAGGAAGCTGAAGAGTTCCATCTTTGACGAATACCCGGGCTGGTATTGTATTGTGTCATTACTAACACCCATCGGTCGTGAACATATTTTAGAGTTGAGATATAATAATCTTTATCCCAATAGGTTTTTATCTCATCTTTTAAGTCGTTCCAGTCGGTTTTTGTAAACCATTGCTGATTTTTCCAATCACCTTGAGCGCTGATTAATGCCCATAGCCCAGCAGTCTCATTATAAGTGACATCTTGAATCATATAGCTTTCTTTGGCATTGTCATCAATTTCTTTGGTCGGAAATTCAACCCTGGTTTGCCAACGCTGCATCGGAGCATTGTCTTTCTTGTCCATTATAATCACCCATTGCCCTTCGAATGAATCAATATTTGAAATTCGATATTCAGCTTCCCACTTTTCTTTGATTTTATCCCCCGGAAAATCATCGTATTTCATCCAAGACTGAAGGTTAATGGACTCATCAACCGCCATAATTGCATACCATTTGTTCATGTAGTTCACGGCATCTTTGTAATGATAGCCCTTATCCCATCCCTTTTTAATGTCGGGAAAGGCAGAGGAACTGATGATATAATGTTTATCAAATGTGCTCACGTTTTCAACATCTGATGGCTCTGGTTCAGGTTCCACAGGTCTTGTCACTTTAGGCTCTGGATTGCTAGATGGTTTTGTAATAACTGGCGTAGCTACGATTGGGTCAATGCCTTCGTCTAAATCTCGTGCAGAAATCCATCCATTAGTAATGGCTGAAAGTCTTGCGCTTTTTGGCGGGTGAGTAGAACTGCCTTCTCCACCAATCGTATTCATAACCGCTCTGGACTCATCGAGTGAGGCACCCATTTTGTAAAGAATGAAGCCTGAAAATCCATCACTTTCTAATTCCTTATCTGGTCTGCTGCCTATATTATCTAGGGTATGACCTGAAAGGTGATGGCCAATCTCATGGGCTAAAATACTTATAGATGACCAATTCGTTTTTGTCAAATCTTTGATCTGCTCCATGAAATATTGATTGTAAAGTATGTAGCGAGTATCTCCTTTAATTACGGCTGCGGCATTGGGCACATTGGCTGCCATAATTTGAAAATTAGCAGGTAAGCCAGTATAACGCATGATCCGTTTTAATGCAGATTGGGCTTCTGAGTCAGAATTAAAACCGTAAAGATCAGTTTCTTCTATTTCCCCAACATACCCGCAGGTTCTATCGAATACTGGTAGTCTTTGCTGGGCATTTAGGCTAAGAATGGATAGAATTGCGAGGGAAGAAAAGAGTAATTTTTGCATCGGATTTTATTTTTCAAGATAAAATTTCGGAAAAGCTCCTTCGGAAAACAAATATTGGCTCACTAATATTCCCAATCGTCTGTTAATATTCAAACCTATAAGATTTCAAAAACCTTATAGGTTTCGATAGTTGTATATCTCCCAATTCAATAATATTCCCAATCGTCTATTAATGATGCTGTGTTGCTGATATGAAAATCGACATACGCGTCAATACCTCCAAACCAGTTCAATACCTCGGTTCGCGAGAGTAAAGTGGCTTTGTTGGATAAATGCGAATCGTAGGAGCTGTAGGGCCAATCCTCGATATTTCTAGTAAACCCGTGATTTACGGGGTTTTGATGAATGTAATTAATGGCAGCCGTGAGGTAACTGTCCGTTTCAATGCAGAAACGTTTGGTATAGTCGATCCACAAAGCGCCTTTTCGATTGTGTTGATTGTTGTAAGCCTTGGCGTATGCGTTGAGTAAATTGCTAAACTGCTGCATGATGAGTTTGTGGAAATCACCTTTGAATTTAGGGTGTTGGCTTAAGGTGTCTTCATTGTGGGTAAGGATTAAAAAGTGAATATGGTTGGGCATAAGGCAGTAACACAAGGTGCTGCAAACAGAGGGAGCGTAAATGGCGTATTTTTTCAAGAAGTAGCGATAGTTGTCATCGCTTCGAAACAGGTTTTCGCTGCCTACCGCGTGGTTTACTACATGGTAGTAGCGGTCTGGTTCAAATTTTTCTAAGCCTTTCATTTCTTCATTTCTCCTTAAACCTATAAGGTTTCAAAAACCTTATAGGTTTCGTTAGTTGTATATCTACTCCAAAATCAAATTGAAAGCCCCTTTAATCAAGAATTCTGCTGTGCTTGGAAATTCGCTCGCATTAAAAATACCAACTCTACCGTTTTCTATTCTTCCCACTTTCACTTCTTTGCGTTCGAAGTTCAGGCCTGAGCCACTTAACTTTAAAAGTACATAGTGTACATTTTCAATGTCAATCACGGCTTCTTGTGGGAGGGAAGGAAGTGCTTCAGTGGATGTCAATATTTCAGCTTCGACAAACATGCCTGGAACAAAGTTGACTCCATCATGCTCATTGTTTAAATGGCAATGCACCATCACCGACCTTGTATCGCTATCAATTTGTTTATTGATCAGGTTAATGGTGGCCATGTAATCGCTATTGGCATCGTTTTGTAGTTTGAATCTTACTTGTTGTTCAACTTTCAGTTTTGGTAAATCTTTTTCAAAAACATTGAGCTCTATGTGCAAGTGATCGGTGTCAGTAATGGTGACAGCAATATCTGATGGGTTTAAGAACATGCCTTTAGATGCATTTACTGAAGTGATATGTCCGCCAATCGGTGCTTTTACTCTAATAACTGTGGTCAGACTTTCCGTTGAAACCTCGTTTGGATCAATGTTCATAAGGCCTAAAATCTTTTTAAGAGATGCATATTTAGCCTGAGCTACATTATAATCAGCTTCAGCTTGGAGGTATTTCTTTTGTGAAGTGATATTCTCAGAAGCAAGTCTTTTTTGTCTTTCGTAATCAGATTTCAAGAATGAAAGATTGCCTTGAATCTCTAAAAATTCTCGCTGAGTTTGAATGTAATCTGGGTTTTCAAGTGTAAAGAGAAGTTGCCCTTTTGTGATTTGATCTCCTGGTAGAAGTTCTAATTCCTTTACATAGCCTCCGAAATAAGCACTTACCGATGATTTATTGCTTGGTGGGACATCAAACATGCCGTTAGTCCTTACAATCTCTGAGAAGTTGGCCACTTCCATTTTCCCTGTCGACATCGCTGATGAATTAAACTGGTCAGCGGTGAGCGAGATCAAATTTGGGTTAGATTCTTCCACAATTTGAATAGCGCCATTATCACTAGTTTTGCCACATGAGTTTAAGAGTAGGAGTGAAAATGAAGCTCCTAAAACGACTTTAAATGGGGTAGTATATATTGAATTGCTCATTATTGATTGCTTATGTAATTGATGTCTAATAGCGTCAAATTGTAATTAAAGAGATTTTCTAAATAGGTGATTTCTATGCTTTTAGCATTATCCAGTAATTGAATGTATTGCAGAAAGTCGATTTCCCCATTTTGAAATGCCAGTGAACCATTTGATATCAGTTCTGCTGAGAGCACTTGCCCTGAATTATTGTAGTAGTCGAGTGCTTCTTGGTACTTTTTTAAATCAGATTCCTTCGAAGCTAAATTTGCTACTAGCTGAGTTTTGTAATTGTTGAACTGATTCTCTGTGATTTCCATTTGGGTTTTCGCGGCATTGATTCTTGATTTTTCCGCACCAAAGAATAGGGGTATACCAATACCGGCTTGAAAACCAGAATAGCGCTTAGCATTTGGGCCATTGTTAGTGCCTTGGAATATGTTCAAATGTAAATCGGGTAAAAGCTTTTGCTGTTCAAGTGAGAGTGATTTTGATGAAAGTGACTGCGCTAATTCAAAATACTTCAAACCCGGATTATCCGATACATCAAAATTCGATTGGCTCAGCATAGGCATTTCTTGTTTTGGCACAGTGTAACTAGAATCTGATTGAAGCCATTGATGAAGTTGGATATACGCCTTTTCAACGCTTTCTCTTCCTTGTTGAAGAAGCAAACCTAATTCCCTTTGCTTTGCCTCGGCTGTGAGTTTTTCCAAGTAATTCGTTTCACCTTCTTCAAACCTTCTTTTTGCCGCATTCGAAAACTGCTTGAATAGACTGTCTAGGTAACTGTAGTTTTCTACTACATTTTGCCAGTAAAGCACCGTGTAATAGGCTCTGGAAACTTCTTTGCTTACTAGCCTTTTATCCATTTCATATTGCTGGCTATTCATATCAACCATACCAAGCTGAACATCTTTTTGAGCTCCATACACGGTTGGGAATTGAAAACTCTGACTAATGCCAAATGTGCGGATGGCAATTCCATTTTCAGCAATATTATTTTGGTCGTTCAAATAGTAAAGTTGCGTTTTATCTAGATTGAAAGCTGATTTTACCAATTGCTCACTCTGGGTAATTTTGGAAGCTGAAGCTTTCAGTCCTTGATTATTTTGAATAGCAATCTCAACTGCCTCATCTAGGCTGATTGGCTTAGTTTGCGATTGAGCTGAGAAACCGAAAGTGACTAAAAGCAGAGCGATGATGGCTGGTCTTGTTTTAAACTTTTTCTTAGGCTCTTTGCTATCAAAAAGTGCGTAGAGCACGGGCAGCACAATTAATGTTAAGGCAGTCGCTGTAATCAAGCCGCCCACAACCACTGTTGCCAAAGGTCTTTGAACTTCTGCTCCTGCAGAGGTCGAAATGGCCATTGGAAGAAAACCTAAAGCAGCGGCTGCGGCAGTAAGCAGTACAGGTCGTAATCTTTGTTGAGTTCCCACGATAATTCTTTTGTTAATGTCTTTATAGCCTTGCGCTTTTAATTCTTTGAAATGCTCAATCAATACAATGCCGTTCAATACGGCTATACCGAAAAGTGCGATAAAGCCCACGCCAGCGGAGATACTAAATGGTAAACCTCTTATGTAGAGAAAGAGCACACCTCCAACAGCAGACAGTGGAATGGCACTATAGATCATGAGCGCTTCTTTTACTGAATTGAAGGCGAAATAGAGTAGGATGAAAATCAATACAAGCGCGATGGGTACAGCTACCATGAGTCTAGCTCTGGCAGAACGTAAATTTTCAAATTGGCCACCATACTCTACTGTATAACCTGTGGGTAATTTGATTTCGCGAGCAATGATATCTTGAACGTCTTTTACCACCGATTCTAAATCTCGATTCCTTACGTTCACACCCACTACAATTCTTCTTTTAGTATTGTCTCTCGAAATTTTCGCTGGGCCTTTGGTATAACTGATGTCAGCAAATTCACTTAAAGGCACCTTATTCCCGTTGGGAAGTTGGATAGAAGCCGTCTCAATATTTTCAATACTCTGTCGATGGGCTTGGTCATAGCGAACTACCAGATCGAATTGTTTTTCACCTTCGAAAACAATTCCTGCCGGCATTCCCGCAAAACCCATGGTGATGATTTTATTAAGTTCTTCAATGTTTAAGCCGTATTTGGCTATTTTTTGACGATCGAATTGAACAGACATTTGTGGTAAACCTGTGATTTTTTCTACTGTAATATCCGCTGCACCTTCTACGTTTTGAATTGCTTTTTCAATTTCTAAGGCTTTTTTGAATAGGATATCTAAATCTTCACCAAAAACTTTTATTGCTAAATCTGCTCTAACCCCTGTGATGAGCTCATTAAACCTCATTTCTATAGGTTGAGTAAATTCGAAATCAACGCCAGGTATTTGAGCTGTCAGGGCTTCTTTGAATTTATCTGCCAGCTCATCCTTGCTTTCAGCCGAGGTCCACTCTCCTTTTGGAATTAACTTAATGATCACATCACTTTCTTCCATAGACATTGGATCAGTAGGTACTTCTGCTGCTCCAATACGACTTATTACTTGATCAACCTCAGGGAAAGTTTTCAGGATTTTCTCCATTCGTGTGGTAGCCTCAACGGTTTTGGAGAGTGATGTACCCGTTTTAAGTATTGGCTGAATTACAAAATCACCTTCATCTAAAGTAGGTACGAATTCACCACCCATTCTTGAAAATATAAATCCAACAAAGATGAGAAGTGCCATAGCAGAGCTTAGGACAAGTGCTTTTTTTCTTAATGCCCAAGTAATGGTAGGTTTGTAATTTCTTTCCAGAAAATGAATCAATACAGAAGAAATGGTCTTTTTATTTGGGTCAGAAGGCTTTAAGAAAAGCGCTGAAATTACCGGCACATAGGTAAAGCAAAGGATCATAGCGCCAACCAAAGCAAAGCAAAAAACCAACGCCATAGGCTTGAACATTTTTCCTTCCACACCAGTGAGTGATAGAATTGGAATAAAAACAATGATGATGATAAGCTGACCAAAAACAGCTGAGCGCATCATTTTGGTTGCACTATTGAAAGTTATCTTGTCGAGGTAAGACTGCTTTTCCTCCTTGGGTAAACTCATTAAGTGACCTCTTTCACTTGTGATTTTAAAGGCGATGTATTCCACAATGATTACTGCGCCATCGATGATAATACCAAAATCTATTGCCCCCAAGCTCATCAAATTGGCATCTACTCCAAAAATGTACATGAGAGACAATGCAAAGAGTAAACATAGGGGAATCACTGAAGCGACAACCAGGCCAGAACGGATATTGCCTAAGAGCAATACCACCACGAAAATCACGATTAAACAACCCAAAATCAGGTTTTCAGCAATTGTGGTGGTGGTTTTCGCTATTAATTCACTTCGTTCCAAAAAAGGATTGATTGAAATTCCTGGAGGTAATGAAGATTGAATTTCTGCTACTCGATCCTTAACTGCATTGATTACAGCGTTTGAGTTCGCATCCTTTAGCATCATGACTTGCCCTAATACTTTTTCACCCTCTCCATTTCCTGTTATGGCACCAAATCGATTAGCGTTTCCAAAGCCAACAGTGCCAATGTCTTTTATGTACACTGGAATTCCATTTCGAGTATTCACAACAATATCTTCTATGTCTGGAATAGAAGTCACTAAACCTTCTCCTCTTATAAAGTAGCTTTCATTTCCTTTTTCTATATAGCCACCGCCTGCTACGCTATTGTTCTTCTCAAGGGCGTTATAAACAACTGACAAAGAAATATTCATAGCACGTAGTAGCTCTGGGTTTACGGCTACTTCATATTGTTTAAGATAGCCTCCCCAAGTATTGACTTCGACTACCCCAGGTATTCCGGAAAGTTGACGCTTGATTACCCAATCTTGGATAGTTCTTATATCGGTAATACTGTATCGATCTTTGTATTTTGGATCGACATCAATGACGTATTGGTAGATCTCTCCTAATCCGGTAGTAACTGGCCCCATGAAAGGCGTGCCGA
>JBLIKG010000046.1:0-11706 GCA_047636255.1 Roseivirga sp.
AGCGATTCAATAAAAAGGTAGGATGGACTTTTCATGGTCATGAGGACAAAGGCGCACGCATGACACCTGATATTTTCAGAAGATTGAAGCTTCCTTTGGGCGCTGAGATGAAAAAAGTCCAGAAATTGGTACGTTTACACCTTCGACCAATTGCCCTTTCGAAAGAAGAGATTACCGATGCGGCAGTAAGACGCGTGCTATTCGAGGCTGGTGAAGATACCGATGACTTAATGAAGCTCTGCAGGGCAGATATTACTTCTAAGAATCAAAATAAAGTAGAGCGCTTTTTAAAGAATTTCGATAAAGTTGAAGTTCGAATGCGTGAGGTAGAGGAGAAAGATAAAATTCGTAACTTTCAGCCCATTATCACGGGAGAGCTCATAATGAGTACTTTTGATTTACCCCCTGGCAAGATTGTTGGAGAACTAAAAGAGGTACTTCGTGAAGCCGTTTTAGAGGGTATAATAGAGAATGAGTATCAACAAGCATTTGAGTATTTACTTCAGTTGGGCAGGGAAAAAGGCCTCGAAGTTGTTAATAATTGAATTAATCTGAACAGACTATAAAAATGAGAAAAATGAAGTATTGGATGATCGCTACCGTGATGTTTATGTCGGTAAGTTCATTTGCCCAAGACAGTACCTACTTGTCTAATGAATATGCAAAAGCACTTGCTGTTTATAAAGTAGCGCAAATGTACAATGACGTAGAAGTGCAGAAGACCGCTTTATATGATATGCTGGTATTATCGCCATATGATAGTTCTGCATTAAGAACACTTGCAGAATTTTACTATAATAACCGTAGATATACTTCAAGCACCTTAGTGTCTTTGGATTTTCTGAAAAAATATCCGGGTAATATGGTGGCCTTAGAAATTACAGCATTGAGTTACGAACAACTAAGAATTTACGATAAGGCAATTGAGTACTACCAAGAAATTTGGTTACAAAACGATGACGTAAACATTCTTTATCAACTCGCTTATCTTCAATATTCACTTAAGAGGTTTAATGAAGCTAACAATAATATTAAGATTCTTGAGACCAAGGTTGGGTCAGATTTAACAATTGGCCTTTCTAAAACTGACGGAAGTTCTCAAGAAGTTAAATTTTCGGCTGCTTTAAAAAATCTACAAGGTTTGTTGGCAATGGAGCAAGGTAAAAATGAAGAAGCAAAAGCCTTTTTTGGGGAAGCATTAGCAATCGCTCCAGATTTTGAAGCTGCTAAATTAGCACTTGAAGGTTTGAATAAAGGATAATCTTCTCTATCAAAATAAGATTTTATAGGCCCTGACTTGTCGGGGCTTTTTCTTTGCCCCTTAGTCCAAGTTCAATTACTTCAAGGTTTTGGATTTTCCCTTCCAAGAGCTCGAACCTTAAAAGTGTTCTGACTTTATGGAATCCATGATGACCAGCAGCACCAGGGTTCATATATAGCATTTTATCCAAACCATGATCAGGCATTATTTTAAGGATGTGTGAATGACCACAGATAAACAGATTAGGCTTTAGGGTTTGGAGTCTTGATTTAACACCATTCGCATACATAGGTGGTGTTCCTCCAATATGGATCATAAAGACATTAATTTCCTCAATTTCAAAGCTTAATTCTAATGGTAAAGCAGATCTGACTTTTTGATCATCAATGTTTCCATAAACTCCTCTTAAAGGCTTAAAGGATTCAAGCTGCTCAATGATGCTGAAATCTCCAACATCACCAGCATGCCAAATTTCATCGCAATTATTAAAATGGACAAATACTCTTTCGTCCAGGTAGCTGTGGGTATCTGATATCAGACCTATTTTCATATCTCCTAAATTAGTGTTGTTTTCTTAGTTCGGTAAGAAAGTTTATGCATTTGAGGTTTTTAGTACTCCATTTAACTCATGTTCGTTTAGATGGAGTTGAAAATAATATGGAGAGAGTATTTAGGCCGAACTATAAAAAATTAGAAGTAAATATAGAATTTGGATGATTTTTTATTGTCTTATATCAATACTCGTTCCGATTGAAATTTTATCTCCTTTTCGGAAGTTTCAATTTTAATATTTGTGATGAATAACATTTAATTGATGGTGTTAAACTCAAATGTTAATCCGAAAGACAATAGGAGAAGAAGTTTTTTTAAGGAAAAATCAGAATATCTCTAGATTTCCTTTTTTATATGAACATATGATCATACATTTAGGAAAACCCTATCAAAATGGAAGAGCAGATCGATATCGACCGTGTCGAGAAAATTGCCTTCGTGCTAAAAACCATAGCGCATCCTATGCGTGTTGGTATCATCGACCTATTAAGTCGAAATGAAAGAATGTCTGTGAATGACATCACCGCTTATCTGGGGTTAGAGCAATCACTAACTTCTCATCATTTGGCGAACCTTAAAATGAAAGGTATACTTGGCAGCAAGCGAGATGGGAAAAACATTAATTACTTTCTAAAAATGAAGGAAGTACCAGATGTCCTTAAAATACTTGAGGATGTTAATGTGGTGGTTTTCTAAATATACCCCATGAGCTTATAGGTAGCAATACCTACCCATTCTTTAATTAAGGATTCCCATTTACTAATTGCCCCGCCTCTAGGAACGAAAAGGTCATCAAAATTCATGGTTGGTCGATCGGTCATGAATCCAGCTGGAAATTGATCAAAATCTACTCCCTGTTTTGTTAAACACATGGCGGAGCGCTTCATGTGAAAGCTAGATGTAATGAGTAAATATTTTCCTGATGGGAAGTTATTCTTTAAAATCTCTGCACTCTTTACAGCATTTTCATAAGTATTTACAGCATCAGGTTCTACAGTTATCACAGAATCTGGCACACCTGCCATTACTAAAAAGCTTCTCAATCGTTCAGCCGCCACACTCATCGTTCTTTGCTGAAATCCTAGACCACCGCTAACGATAATATGTTTTAATTTACCCTCTTTATATAATTGTAAGGTATGAGTGATTCGGTCTGCTCCACCGTCAAAATAGACTCGATCATCTGGTGTTTTACTTCCTTTTGTTATCCCGGAAAAAACAATCCCTACATCATAAACGCCAATCTCATTCATTGGGATTGGTGGTTGTTCCCACCACAACATAACTCTATTGCTTAAATACTGATTTGAAAAAATAAAAAGTAACAGCATTGAGGTAATTAGCGATAATCGTTTCCGCTTTGGATGCTTTGTAAAGAATGAATAGACTAATGATGCAATGATCCAAGTGAGCGGCCTTACGAAAATTGCTAGTATTTTGGAAAGAATAAAAAACACGACTTAATTTTTATCGAAATTACATCAACAAAATTTCAAATCATTATTAATTGATTTTTAAATACTTACCATTTGTAAATCTGGTATTTGAAATTATTTTTTAATTCTAAGTAATGACTTTTAGTCAACCTCGTCCTAGCTATTGAATGGAGTTACAAGCTTTTAAATCAAAGGTTTTACCAATAAAAGACAAGCTCTTCAGGATTGCCCTCAACTTGATGAAGTCGGTAGAGGAATCCGAGGATGTTTTGCAAGACGTAATGGTCAAGCTTTGGGACAACCGTTCGGAATGGGATGAATATCGAAGTATTGAGGCTTTTGCAGTGACCATCACTAAGAATTTATGCTTTGATAGATTGAAAACTAAAAAGCACAAGGGTCACCTGGATGTTCAAGAAATGGAAATCGATTCAGGCTTTATTTCTCCATATTATAGAATAGAGCTGGATGATAGCGTGAAAACAATGCTAAGGGTCTTCGGGAATTTGCCAGAACAACAGCGATTGTTGCTCACCCTGCGAGATATAGAAGGCTACAGTTACGAAGAGATTGCAGAACAAACGGGATTGGAAATCAACAACATTAGAGTGGGGATTTCAAGAGCGAGGAAGAAGGCAAGAGAGGACTATTTAAAGATTGAAGATTATGAACAACTATAAAGAAATAGAGCTGCTGATTGAGAAATATTTTGAGGGAGAAACTTCAACGGATGAGGATAAACAACTTCAAGAGTTCTTCAAAGCTGGTGATGTGCCCGCTAACTTAAAGGCACATCAGGCTTGGTTTTCTCAGTTAAAACTAAGGTCCGAAACTACTTGGCATGGCTTTACTGATGATAAGCTTTTTGGGAAATTAGATAATCAGCTAAAGAAAAAATCTAAAGTAATCCCGATTACCAAGTCAACTAATTATGGAGTTTGGTTTTACCGAGTAGCTGCAGCAGTGGCGTTAATCCTAGTTGGGTTTTATGCAGGAAATCAAATGAAAAATGGTGATGTCGATAATATGAAAGCGGAGTTAGCAGAAGTAAAATCAATGATGCTGAGCCAAATGAACAGCAGTTCTGCAAGTGGACGGCTTCAGGCAGTGAATTATTCATATAGATTTTCGGAGATAGATGATGAGACTTTGGACGCTTTGATCACTGTGTTGGAAACAGACAGCAATATTAACGTCAGGTTAAAAGCAGTAGAAGCATTGTCAAGGTTTGTGACTGACGAAAGAACTAAGAAGGCTTTGATTAATGCACTTGGTACCGAAAAGGAACCAATGGTTCAAATCGCATTGATTGAAGTTTTAGTATCAAATAATGTTAAATCTGCCGTGGACGATTTAGAAAGAATTACTCAAGACAAGAACAGTTTAAAAGGAGTGAAGGATGAAGCCTATATGGGCATGTTCAAACTCAAAGAACTTTAAGAAAATATTTAATCGATTGAATAGGTCAGGAGTGTCTTCCTTAAAAGGCAAAACTCAAAATATCTGAAAACATAAAAAAAGGAAAATGAAAAAGGTAAAGACAAAATTAATTGCATTGGCATTGTTCTTCATGGCTTTTAGCCTTCCGGGACAAGACTATAAAGTAGCAGTTTCAGGACAGAAAAAGGTCGTAATCAAAGAAGTCAACCGTGTAAGTGTTGAAGCCTATGATGGAACAGAAATTCAAATTACGTCAGATTCGGAGCGCGAGCGATCTGAAAGAGCCCAAGGACTAAAATCGCTAAGTGCAAGAGGACAAGACAATACGGGTATTGGCTTGAATGTAACAACAGAAGGTGGTGAAATCACCATCTTTCAAGTAGCCAGCAGAGGTGAAGGTAAATACAAAATTAGAATACCTAAGTCAATGAACTTAGAAATTGAGCACACAGGCAACTGGGAAGGTGGCAAAATTGAAATCTATAAAGTAACTGGAGAACTTGAGATTTCAGGCAGATACAATTCTGTATACATGGAAGACATTACAGGGCCTGCTGTTGTAAACACTGTTTATGGTGGCATTGAAGCTAAGTTCACTGCATTAAGTCAGGCTGGGCCAACTTCTTTAGTGTCTGTTTATGGGGATGTTGATATCACTTTACCTTCTAATTCTAAAGCCAATATCAAAGCCAAAACACCTTATGGTGAAGCCTACTCTGATTTAAACATCGAATTCCCTAAGGAAGACGGGCTAAGGAAAATGAGTTCCACCATTGAAGGTAAATTGAATGGAGGCGGGGTCAGCCTAGATATTCAAGCATCTTACCAAAACGTGTATTTGCGTAAGAAATAAGTCACAAGCGCTTCAGAATTTATGGTTTTGAAGCGCTTTTTATAATTAAGGTCAAGGTCAAAAACTTAAAAATCTCAACAATGAAAAAGCAACTAATAGTACTACTTATGCTCCTGTCCATCGCTTCGATTGGACAGGCACAAACTCAAATCAACGAAACCTTTGATGCAAAGAACATAGATCAAATTGATCTCTTTTTTACTTACCCCGAATTGGTCAAAATCAAAGTTTGGGATAAAGAAGAAGTCAATATTAAAGGAATAGTTGACATCCACAATGGTGAACATGACGATGACTTTAAGCTTTCCTCAAAAACCAATGGCAATCGGCTTTCTATTGAGTCAGCTATCAAAAACATCGGTAAATACAGAAGCTTCAATGTCTATTCTGATGACGACAAAGAAAATACAATTGTTATTTCCAAAAAGGGCATGACCGTAAGTTCAGGAAAGAAAGGTTACTATTCGAGTGGGGTTAATGTATCCATTGTCTTAGAAGTAACTGTGCCAAGAAGTATGACAGTGATGATTGATGCAAAATATGGTTTGGTTGAAGTTTTAGAAAGCCCAAAGAGTATGGATATAGAAGCTAGGTATGGTGGTATCGATGTAGTAATCAATGAAAGTGATCCAATCGCATTCAAAGCCGAAACACAATGGGGACAAATTTATTCTGATCTAAAATCTAATATTTACATGAATGGTGATCCCGGTATGGGAAAATGGATAAAACCCAGTGCTTCAATTAAAAGTGGAGATCAACGCTTGAACTTGAAGTCGCAGTATGGAAATGTTTACCTAAGATCGAATTAAGCCATGAAAGCACTGTTTGTATTTTTTCTAGGGCTATGTGCTCAGCTAACTTTTGCACAAGCTGAAATTATTGAAAAGAGTTTTCCCTTTAATGGTCAGAAACTTGATTTGGATTTGAATTTTGGCTCCGATGTAATTATCAAAGCTTGGGATAAGAATGAGATTTCGGTCAAAATCACCTACGAAATCAATGAGGGCAAAGACAATGCACTCATGAATTGGGCAATTGATGACAAGACAGACAGGCTCAATGTCGACATAGAGATCAACACAAAGAAGATCGAGAAGATGGGTAATTGTTGTTGTTCAAAAAAGGGGAATACCTATTGGAGTAGTGATCGTAATGGAAACTCTGTCTGCGCAGATATCAAAGTCGAAATCTTTATGCCATCTAAAGCCGATATGAAAATCAAAACGATTATTGCGGATGTGAATGTAGAAGGTATTGTAGGGGATTTTGATTTAGAAACCGTAACGGGTAAAATCAATTTGCTTTGGCCAGAAGATTCAGGTGCAGAAGTTGATATAAGCACCACGACAGGAGCCATTTATACCAATGCGGATTTGATAACCCGAAAAAAGGGAGATCTTCCAAAAATCAGCAGTCATAATATAGAAGCTGCTTACAAGAATGGTGGATATGATTTGCGTCTGAAAACCGTCACTAGTGATATCTATTTTAGGAAGACTGAGCGCTAACTGTTAATGCTGTGTTAACGAATCGGTTGATTCCCGTTAATTTCAGTTAATTCTAGAATGTTATGCAACATTTTCGCCTTTACGAGCATCTATAGACCGAACGCTTAATTGCAAGTAACCAATCTTGGAAGAAGAGGTCTAATAAACAAAACGAATGCTCACTCAACTCACATATTACTTCGGAACAATGGACGGCACCCATAAAATAAGCATATGCGGAGTGGTTTTTTATGTAGAAGATGAATGTAAATCCATCTTGCTACACCACCTTAAATTGTTACATAGAAACAACACCCTAAAGTCTCACGCGTTATTTGAGTCTGGCGAGGAAAAAGTAGCAGAAATTCTTTTGGAAGAATTGAAGGATGGTAAGCAAGTTATTACTTTCAAAGAGTTGGATACAGTAATTAACAAGACACAATATTTAAGATAGCCTGATTTAGTGGTTTGAGGTGATTAATTAAACAGGTGTTTTCTATCCAAGCCCCGACATTTGTCGGGGTTTTTTTATTCCATTTTGTTTGTTGATCACGGCTTTCTTTTCAAATTCGTTGTATGCTCACAGATCAAGATATTCTTCGTTTTCGATTAGATACGCCAGGCACTCAACAAGTGATTCATTTCAATAATGCAGGCAGCTCATTACCTCCAGAAGTAGTGCGTCAAGCAGTGAATGACTATAATAATGAAGAGATGACCCTTGGCGGTTATGAAACGAATCAAAAATACCTTCCGGAATTAGAGGCAACCTATGATTCAATCGCCACTTTATTGAAAGCGAACAGAGAAGAGATTGCCTTGGTAGAAAACGCTACTGTAGCTTGGAATGCCGCTTTTCAAGCAATCGATTGGAAAGATGGTGACGTAATCATTGCCACAAGAGCAGATTACGCATCCAACTATCTCGCTTACCTTCATCTGAAAAGAAAATATGATCTAGAGATCAAGGTAATGCCAACTCTCCCTACTGGAGACCCAGATTTAAATGCTTTTGATCATATGATTGATTCAAAGGTGAAATTAGTTTCGGTTACGCATATGCCCACTAATGGTGGATTGACTGTTGATGCAGAGGCCATAGGCGCAATCACCA
This sequence comes from Roseivirga sp., assembly GCA_047636255.1. Lineage (GTDB taxonomy): Bacteria > Bacteroidota > Bacteroidia > Cytophagales > Cyclobacteriaceae > Roseivirga. Next base: position 8,147 of record JBLIKG010000046.1, read on the forward strand.
AAAAACATGGAGTTTTATATTTGCTAGACGCTTGCCAGTCTGCTGGCCAATACCCTTTGGATGTTCAGAAAATTGGCTGTGATATGCTTTCTGCCACGGGCAGAAAATACTTAAGAGCGCCAAGAGGTACAGGTTTTTTGTACGTTCGTAAATCAGTTTTACCAAAATTGGCCCCTTATTGGGTGGATTTGCATTCTGCAGAATGGACAGGTGCCGATAGTTATCAAATAAGAACTGATGCCCGAAAGTTTGAGAGCTGGGAAGGAAGTCGCGCGAATACAATGGGCTTAAAAGCTGCTATAGATTATGCTTTGGCAATTGGGATTGAAAATATCTGGCCACGGGTTCAGCATTTAGCCAATAAGTTGAGGCACGAGATGGAGAAACTGCCACATGTACTTGTTCATGATATTGGGGATTTGAAAAGTGGGCTAGTTTCATTTACCGTTAAAGGTAAATCTGCTCAAGAAGTGAAGACTTTTCTTCATCAACATGCCATCAACGTTTCTTGGAATGGAGTCTCTAATACCTACCTCGATATGACAAGCAGGGACTTGAAAGAAGTAGTAAGGGCTTCAGTGCACTATTATAATACTGAGGAGGAGATTTATAGATTTATTGAAGTGTTAGGAAAGATTATGGATGTTAAGCCTTAGAAAGACACTTTGGCCTTTCTGAAAATTTCTTGAATATCCATTTCAATAGGGAAGGGTTTCATTGGCGGCACATTAGCGCCACCGGGATTACCAATGGGTACTTTACCTACAAATGACTTTACGCCTCCCACAAGCAATCGAGGGATTTGCCCAATCACTTCTTTTCCGCTTTTAATCCGAAACCCAAACTGAAGCATTTTCCAATGCACAAAAGTATGTGCAAAAGGATACCGCTGCCCAATAATATGCGCCCGTTCCAAATGCATCCAAGCCTTTGATAAATCACCAGCTTTGTACGCCAAAGCATAAGCCTGTAACTTCGCTTGAAAATAAGGGCGAAGGCTTTTTGGTAGGGTGGTGTTAAGTTTCATTTAAAAAATATCTTTTGCAATATAGTTGAATGAATAATATACAAAAACTACTCCACCAACTTCGCTAATAACTCCTTCACCACTTTAGCGGCTACCATGGCAGTCACTCCATTAATGTCTCTTTCTGGGTTGTATTCTACCACATCGCAGCCCACAATATTGAGATTCAAGTTTTGAATCATGGTCAAGACCTCGCGGGTAGAGAAGCCTCCTGGTTCGTGATGCGAGACTCCAGGCGCAAAAGCTGGATCGAGCACGTCTATATCGAAGGAAAGGTAAACGGGGCCTTTAATTTCAAATTTCATATCCGCTTTCCAATCCTTCATTTGGATCACTTTCACCCCAAATCTTTCGGCTTGCTCATTTTGGTGTTTGGTCAAAGTACGAATGCCCACTTGGGTTAAAGATTGCGCCAAGCCATTCTCCATGATTCTTGCAAAAGGACAAGCATGAGAATATTTGTTACCGTCTAGCTCATCATACAAATCGCCATGCGCATCGAAATGAAGAATGCTCAGATGTGGATGCTTTTTGGCGACAGCTTTTAAGACAGGAAAGGTTACGGAATGGTCGCCACCCAAAGAAAATGGAATGGCACCTTGCTCCATAATTTGATCGATGGCCTTTTCGATTGACCAATAGTCAGTAAGAGGAGCATTGCCACACCAAGCCACCTTAGGGTGCTCGTTAAGGTCGATAAGGTTTTCTGTAAAGTAATTGGCCGAATCAGATTCTAAAGCCTCTATGATCATTTCTGGTGCTTTGGCTGGACCAGTTAAAAAAGAAGAGTGTTCATCAAATGGTAAACCTATAATGGCGATTTGCTTTGGCTTTAGATCTTGGAATGTCGTTCTGAGTATTGGCATACACAAAAAAAGCACGATAATCTGAATATCGTGCTTAAGTTCTTAGTTTTTCGAAAGAGCTTTTGTCAAATGTTGGATCCTTCGTTCCTCAGGATAGAAAACATAAAACAGTTTTCGGTTGATAATCAATCAGTTGAAAATTAAATATATCTCCTAACGTCTAATGTCTAGCTTCTAAAACCTAATATCTAACAATCTACTTCGACCAATTATCTCTTAGCGAAATGGTTCTGTTAAAAACCGTTTTTTCAGCCGTAGAATCTTTATCGATCACAAAGTAACCTTGTCTTTCGAACTGGAAAATATCGCCCACTTTGGCGTATTTAATGGAAGGTTCCATCATGGCATTTTCAACCACTGTAAGCGAATCTGGATTGATGTGATTTAAAAAGTCATCATCAATTGTATTCAAGTTTTCGGTACGGAAAAGCCTGTCGTATAAACGCAAGCTGGCTGGAACAGCGTACTCCACCGAAACCCAACCCAAAGTACCTTTTACTTTCTTTCCACTTGTATCGTTGCCACTACGCGTTTCAGGGTCATAGGTGCAATGAATTTCAGTGATATTACCCTCAGCATCTTTTTCAAAGCCTTCGCATTTTACGATATAGCCGAATTTCAAGCGCACTTCACGATCTGGACCCAAGCCAAAGAACTTCTTAGGCGAGGGAGGATCTTCCATAAAGTCTTTTCTTTCGATATAAACCTCTCTGGTAAAAGGCATGTCGCGTACTCCAGCCGACTCGTCTTCTGGATTGTTAATGGCATGCATTATTTCCAAGTCTTCTGCCGGCCAATTGGTAATTACCATCTTCAAAGGATCCTGAATACCAAAAACGCGATTCGCTTTTTTGTTCAGGTCTTCGCGAATGCTATGCTCCAAAAGTGCTACATCGGTAATTCCATCTCTTCGGGCAACGCCCACCTTCTTTACAAAATTCTTGATTGAGTCTGGTGTATAGCCCCTTCTTCTAAAGCCAGAAATGGTAGGCATTCTTGGGTCATCCCAACCGGTTACTTGCTTTTTTTCTACCAATTGTAACAGCTTTCGCTTGCTTACAATGGTATAGCTAAGGTTCAGTTTGGCAAATTCGGTTTGTTCCGAAGGGAAGATATCTAGTTCCTGAATAAACCAGTCGTATAAAGCTTTGTGATCTCTGAACTCCAAAGTACACAAGCTATATGTGATCTCTTCCAGCGAATCAGATTGACCATGGGCAAAGTCATAATTGGGGTAAATGCACCATGCATCGCCTGTATTGTGATGATGCACTTTTTTGATACGATAAATAATCGGATCGCGCATGTGCATGTTGGGCGAAGTCATATCGACTCTTGCACGCAACACTCTGCTGCCTTGATCAAATTCACCATTTTTCATTCGCTCGAACAAATCGAGGTTTTCTTCTACCGAACGATTGCGGTGTGGGCTTTCGATTCCCGGAATTGTAGGATTGGTTTTGCCAGCAGAAATCTCTTCCGCAGTTTGATCATCCACATAGGCTTTTCCTTTTTTAATCAGCTTTACAGCATAATCATAAAGGGTACCGAAGTAGTTTGAAGTAAATCTGGCCTCTTCGTTCCAAGTATAGCCTAACCATTTAATGTCTTCTTTGATCGAGTTGACATATTCTTCACTTTCCTTTTCAGGATTGGTGTCGTCAAAT
>JBLIKG010000047.1:0-11588 GCA_047636255.1 Roseivirga sp.
TTTCAGGTACATCACCATCGACAATTCGTTGGGCCATGCCTTCTACAATAGCAGTTTTACCAACACCAGGTTCACCAATCAGTATAGGATTGTTTTTTGTTCTTCTCGATAGAATTTGAAGTAATCGCCTGATCTCTTCATCACGACCAATGACAGGATCTATTTTGCCTTGGCTGGCTAATTCATTCAAATTGATTGAGTATTTGCTCAGCGATTGGTATTTTCCTTCTGCGTGTTGATCCGTTACACTGTTTCCTCCGCGCAATTCTTTAATAGCAGAAATCAACTGCTTTTTACTAAACCCTACTTCCTTCATTAAGGCAGCGGTTTTTTCCTTGCCTTCTAAAAGCCCAAGAATAATATGTTCAACGGCTACAAACTCATCTTTAAACTCCTTGAGATAATCCAAAGACTTTGATAAAGATGAATGCGCCTCATTTGACAAATAAGGTTGTTGACCACTAACTTTCGGGTAACTATTTACTAGTTCATCCAACTTTGCTTCAAGTTGGATTTTGTTGACACTCAATTTTTTGGTCAGAAAAGACATTACATTCTCGTCTGAGAGTAGGATGGCCTTCAAAATATGGGCAGGCTCAATGGCTTGCTGCTGATTAGCAGAAGCAATCTCGGCCGCTTTTTGAATAGCTTCCTGCGATTTGATGGTATATTTTTTAAAATCCATGACCTTAAATTTTCGTTGTTATTTGCGCTGGTTGAACCAGAACTATTAGCGTTTCACAAACCATAGTCCATTCAGATTTTTCGGAAATTGTGACCTAAAAAGCGGCCTTTAACACACTAAATCAGTCATAATGGCTTAGATTTGCGCAAAATTAGAGTGGAATATGGCACGAGTTAAGATTGATCTTCCAGAACAATTCATTTTTGAAACCTCTATACAACTTCGAATTTCGGACATCAATTACGGAGGTCATTTAGGAAATGACAGTGTGCTGAGCATTATCCATGAAGCTCGTTTTCGATTCTTCAATTCATTTGGTTATAAAGATGAACTTTCAATTGAAGGTTTCGGTACCATTCAAGCCGATGTAGCCATTGCCTACAAGGGTGAGGCTTTTCACGGAGAAACAATCAAAGTTCAGATTGCGGTAGACGAAATCAGCCGAAAAAGCTTCGACCTTATTTATTTGCTTTCTACCCCTCAAAAAGAAATTGCAAGGGCAAAAACAGGGATAGCCATGTTTGATTATGCAGCAAATAAGGTTGTTAGTTTACCAGAGGTGTTTCTTTCAAAGATTAAAGCTTAGTTCATTACCTTTGCGGGATGGTGCAAACGAAACGCGACATTAGGCAACTTTCAGTCGAAGAAATTCAAGAATTCTTTGTTAGCATAGGCGATAAGGCCTTTAGGGCTAAGCAGGTTTACGAATGGCTCTGGAAAAAGTCCGCTAAAGACTTTGATCAGATGAGTAACATTTCCTTGTCTACCCGTGACCTTTTGAAAGAACACTTTTCGATCAACCATATTCACGTTGATCAAATGCAACGCAGCGAGGACGGTACCATTAAAAATGCGGTGAAACTTCATGATGGTATGACGGTGGAATCGGTTCTAATCCCTACTGATAATAGAATTACTGCCTGTATTTCTTCTCAAGTAGGCTGCAGCCTCAATTGCCATTTCTGCGCCACCGGGAAATTAAAGCGGATGCGTAATTTAAATCCTGACGAAATCTACGATCAAGTAGTGGCTATCAAAGAGGAAGGCGAACTCTACTTTAATAGGCCTTTGACCAATATCGTTTACATGGGCATGGGTGAGCCTTTGCTCAATTACCAAAACGTAATGGAGTCGATCAATAAAATTACCTCGCCAGAGGGTTTAGGCATGTCACCAAAAAGGATTACTCTTTCTACCGTAGGCATCCCTAAAATGATCATCAAAATGGCCGATGATGATGTGAAGATTAACCTTGCTGTTTCCCTTCACTCTGCTATTGACGAAACTCGCTCTAAAATGATGCCGATCAACGAGAAAACGGATCTAAATGAATTGGCTCAGTCACTCAATTATTGGTACCAAAAGACCAAACGGAAAGTAACTTTTGAATATGTTGTTTGGAAAGATATCAATGATGACGAACGTCATGCATTAGCCTTGGCCAAATACTGTGGAAAGGTAGCGTCCAAAGTGAATATTATTGAGTACAACCCAATTGATGACGGCATATTCCAACAGGCTGATCCTGCTAGTTTAGACATGTACAAGCGTGTTTTGGAAAGCAAAAACATAATTGTGAACGTCCGAAGAAGCAGAGGAAAAGACATTGATGCGGCTTGTGGCCAATTGGCAAATAAACTTTAATCCCCCGCTAAACTTATTTCATTATTTCGCATCTAAACATGTATTTCTTTCGTTAGCCTTTTTATCATTTTGAAATATACCTATATATTTAAGGCTTAATTAAACACACATAATGCATAAATTCACTTATCTGCTTCTAAATCTGCTAATTGGGAGTTGGCTATTCATCAGTCCATCATCTTCCATTCAGGATATTACTTCCAAGCTCGAAAAGTATTCAAGTGAATTTCCTCAAGAAAAAGTCTACTTACATACAGACAGGGCACATTATTTACCTGGAGAAACCATTTGGCTTAAAAGTTATTTAGTCGCAGGAGCCCTTCACCAACCTTCACCTATTAGCAATAATGTTCATGTCGAATTAATCGATACTGATAATAAACTCATTACTTCTGTGCTTCTGAAGTCCGAAAATGGGCTTTCTGATGGCGTTGTAATTCTTCCACTTGAATTGGATCCAGGCAAATATTTGCTACGAGGTTTTACGAATTGGATGAGGAATTTCGGAGATGAATTTTTCTTCCAAAAGGAAATTACGGTTTTATCTTTTGACGAAAACACGAGGCAGACTGGTCCAAAAAGCACTTCAATAGACCTACAATTTTTTCCAGAAGGCGGTCATATTGTGGACAAAGTAGCTTCAAGAGTAGCATTTAAGGCTATTGATTCAAATGGAGAAGGAGTAGAAATTACTGGAAATATTTATGATGCAGAAAGAAAGGTCATAGCAGAGCTAAGCACACAACATGATGGAATGGGCTTTTTCAGCTTTATTCCTGAATTAGGAAAAACATACACTGCTGAAATTGAGAATGACAAATATGAACTTCCAAAAGTAGAGAAAGAAGGCTTTTCTATTTCTGTCAATAGTACTTTGGAAGATGTGATGCGACTGACCTTCAGAAGCAATGAAAACACTAAAGACAAGGATAAAATGAATGTCATCATTCATTCTCGAGGGCTAATTTCATACGCATATCCGATTGACCTTTCAAACAATATTTCTTTTCAAAACATACCTAAAAACCTAATGCCTGAAGGAATTCAGCATATTACTTTATTCGATGCTAAGGGCAATCCTGTAGTTGAAAGACTAGTTTTTGTGAAAAAGAACAGTGTCATTGTTTCCGTAGAAACCGAAAAAGCAAATTATGGTACCAGGGAAAAAGTAACCGCCAAAGTCAAATTAGTTGATTACAAAGGACAGCCCGTTCAAGGCAGTTTATCAATGGCAGCTTTAGATATTTATCAGACAATTGAAGACAAACCAAGCACTACGATTGCGAGTAATCTACTTTTAACCTCTGATTTAAAAGGATACATTAAAAACCCTACATATTATTTTGACGCCAATAATGAAAACGCTGACAGTCAACTCGACTTGGTAATGATGACCCATGGCTGGATAAGGTTTAATTGGGAGTCTATTTTAAAGGAAGAATATCCACAAATAGATCACCTTATTGAAAAAGGTATCAACGTGAAGGGAACTTTAGTGGATCAATTTAACGGCAAACCCATAGAAAATGGTGAAGTAACATACTTCGACAACAGCTTCAACCCACCAATCATAGAAAATGTAAAAACCGATAAAGATGGCCGTTGGGAAATCTTCAATTTAATTGCATTCAATACAAAACCTGTCTCTTTTCAAGGTGCTACTAAAAAAGGAAAGAAGTTTGTAAGCTTCAAATTCGATTCTATCAATAGCTATTTACCACCTATAGATTGGATCAAAAGCCCTTTGCCAATTGAGTTAAAACAAGAAGAACTCAATTTTGTAGAAAAAAGTAAAGAGCGCCTGCTGATAGATGAGGCATATGATTTTGATACTTCATATACAATACTAGAGTCGGTCACCGTTGAAGGCAATCGATACAAGGAAGATCAATCATCAAGTACTTATGGTTCAGGTGACAATACGTTCTCGTTCGAAAAGGTTAGCGAATCAAGTCGTCAAGCGAAAAACCCAATAGAGATCTTGCAAGGTAGAATTGCTGGTGTTCAAATTGCTGGAAGTGGCCCTTTTATGACTATTCAGATTAGAGGTGCATCTACTGGCCTGGGTGCTGCCGCTTCGCCTGCCATTTTCTTGAATGATATTCCAACCGATCTACAAACAGTGCTCTATATTCCAGCAATGGACATCGAAAGAGTTGAGATTTTCAAAGGCCCTAGCGCGGCTGTTTTTGGTGCCATCGGAGGAGCTGGTGTAATTGCCTTCTATACCTATCAAGGTGTCAGAGTTTCTACAAAGCAATCGGAAGGAATTTATGCTACCATTCTGAAAAATGCGTACCAAGGCAATAGAGAATTCTATGCTCCTAAATACGACAAATTCGAACCAGAGCACATCAAGCCTGACAAAAGAGTACTGGTTTATTGGGCTCCTGAAATCATGACTAATGAGAAGGGTGAAGCCACTGTAGAATTCTGGACAACGGATTTAGAAACAGATATAGCTTTAGAGTTTCAAGGTATTACCCAAAAAGGTCAAACTTTGGTAGATTATAAAACCATTACCGTAAAAAAGACTAAGTAATCCCCCTAAAATACTAATCAAGACACATTGATGACGGCCTGATTCCACAAGCTTTTCCTGCTAGTTTAGACATGCACAAGCGACTATTGGAAAGTAAAAATATCATAGTGAAGGTCCGAAGAAGCCGAGGTAAAGATATTGATACTGCTAGTGGTCAACTCGCCAATATACATTTATACTAATATTAAACCGTTTTAACTTGTCACAGTCTTATACCTGTTTTAAAAATTGCTTAATGGCCAAGTTTACTCTTTTCATCATACTACTATTTACTTTTTCAATTCAAGTGAGTGTCGCTCAGATAGGTGACGTCACAGATAAGCTTGAATTATACAGTCAAAACTTCATTGAAGAGAAAATCTACTTACATACTGATAGAGCTCATTACGGTCAAGGAGAGCTTATTTGGTTTCAGTCATATCTAGTTTTAGGCTCTTTTTATGAACCATCTGTTTTAAGCTCCGCTATTTATGTGCAGCTATACAATGTGAAAGATAGCCTCATTAGAGAAGAGGTCATTCGTTCAGAAAATGGGTTTGGACAGGGGCATTTACAATTAGAGAACAATATTCCTCCTGGACCATATCGTATTGTTGCCTTCACCAACTGGATGAGAAATTTTGGTGAAGATCGCTTCTTCAACAAAAACATTCTTGTTTTGGGTGAGCAAGAAAACGAGCCGAAGCGAATTGATTTGTTGGATGACAAAATTGATCTTCAATTTTTTCCTGAAGGAGGAGAATTGATAGCAGGCATTCCAACTAAAGTAGCATTCAAAGCCACCAACGCATTAGGCCAAGGGGTTGATATAAAAGGCCAAATCTCAATGCCAGATGGGAATGATATAACTTTCGTTTCTGAGCATAATGGCATGGGATCTTTCTTTATGATTCCCAATTCCGAAACCTCATATAATGCCCAAATTATAGGACTATCCACCCCTTATCCGTTACCTGCAGTAAAAAATGAAGGCGCTGCACTAAGGGTTTATCAAGTTGATAAAACCAAACTAAAAGTTACAGCCATACATCAATTATCATCTAAATCTGAAAAGCCATTCCAACTGCTCATTCATAAAAATGGAGTTCCTTTTTTTACTGCCAATATCAATTTTAAAGGCTCAATTAGTATCACAGAAATTCCGACAGAGATAATAACTTCAGGTATCATTAACATTACTTTGTTTGATCCTGAAAATAACCCGGTTTCTGAGAGACTGGTGTTTATTGAAAATGACAATGATAACCTGATCTTACAAAGTGATCGTGATGTCTACCAAACAAGAGATAAAGTCAAAATAAACCTGCAGTTGTTGGATGACAAGCAAGACTCCTTACAAGGCGTTTTTTCCTTAAGTGCCATAGATTTAGGTCAAGCAGTGGCGGGTGAGCCTGAAATCAATATCTATACAGAACTTCTTCTCAATTCTGAACTAAAAGGCAATATCGAAGATCCTAACTATTATTTTGACAAGAAAAACGAAAACAGAACAGCGCATTTGGATTTGGTTATGCTCTCTCATGGCTGGAGAAGATTTACTTGGAAAAACATACTTAATTCCGAGTATCCCGAAATCGACTTTAGGATTGAAAATGGAATAACAGTAAAAGGAAATGTTCTTAAAGACAGTTTTAAGAGCAAAACTGAGGCATCAGCTCAAGTCTTTCTTTTTGGAAAAGACCCTAACAATAAAACCTTTCTGCAAGCTGAAACGGATGAAAACGGAAACTTTGTCTTTGAAGACCTAAATATTTACAAGGATGAAGAGATTCTGCTTAAAGGCACTCGAGGCAAGAAGGATAAAACAAACGTAACGATCAATGTAGATAGCAGCGCTCAAAGCATAAAACTGCCTAAATATTATCTTAGTACGGCAAAAGTACCTCAAAAAGCCAAATTCATCGAAGCCAAAATCATAAGGGATAAGATAGATACAGCCTTTGCATATCTATATGACTCTAGCGTGAGAATACTAGAAAGTTTTGTAGTAGAAGGCAGTTTCAGCCGAGCAGAAATTGAAGAAGAAGAGCTAAAGAAAACAGCCTTTGGCAAAGGTAATGACGCCATTAACTTTGATGATCCCCTATTTTCAGGTCAAGCTGATCCAATTGGTGCATTAAGAGGTAAATTTCCAGGAGTTACTATCACAGGTACACTAGGCAGCTACAATATTAGCATACGACAAACTGGTAGATTGAATCCAAGTCCACCATTCTTTCTTTTGAATGATGTGCCCGTGAGCATTGATTTGATAACTTCACTGAATGTGAGTCAAGTTGAAAGGGTGGTATTATTTAAGGGTTTAAGCGCATCGGCTATGTTTGGCCAAGACGGTGTTGGCGGTGTATTGGCATTTTATACCAATACTGACATTAAAAGCAAAAACAACAGTGAAGACCAAAAAGGTTTATTTGTGGCTAAAATTCCAAATGCTCTCCAACGAATCAGAGAGTTTTATGCTCCAAAATATGATGTGAAAAAACCAGATCACATTAAACCTGATAGGCGAATCTTAATTCATTGGCAGCCTATGATCAATGTTGAAACAAATAAAAGTGCGGAAATTGAGTTTTACACTTCGGATTTAGCGACAAACATCATGATCAACGTCCAAGGAATATCACTCACAGGCGTCCCTTATTCCAAATCGATAACCATCGAGACTAAGAAAAATTAGTCTTTGCTGGCATTAAATAGCTTCTGTTTTTCTTCCTTAGATAGGGCATCATAGCCCTTTTCTGAAATCTTATCAAGGATAAGGTCGATTTCAGCCTGATTAGCATTTGCCGATTTCTTGGTAGAAGCACTGGCCTTTGATGAAGGGGCCTTGGTTTCTTTACTATTCGTACTGCTGGCTTTTTCCTTTCTATAGCTCACCTTAATTTTTGGCTGAGGCGTAAACAAGCTCTTTACCCAAATGATAAATTGTAAAACTACATTACTCCAGTCATTACCACTTTTAAGCTGAGTGATAAAGATCCAACCTGCCAAAGCTCCTCCTAAATGAGCAATTTCTCCACCAGCATTCACACCCGTTGAACGGAGCAATGATGTAACCACATAAAACGCAGCAATATATTTAAGCTTTACTGGGCCAATAAAAATTAATGGGATGGTATAATTTGGCATAAAGGTGGCCGCTCCAACAACAATCGCAATTACACCGCCTGAGGCACCTAATAAATGAGAAGTTGAAATTGCACCTTGATAAAAAGGAATTAAATTATAGGCTAACAGATAGAGTAATCCTCCAAAAATCCCTCCCCAAACATAGAGTCCGAGCACTTTATTTTGCCCCAGGTATTCTGCAATGATTCTTCCGAACCAGTACATAAAGAGCATATTGAATAGAATATGGAAGATATCTTGATGATAGAAGAAGTAAGTAATCAAACTCCAAGGTTGATAAATTACCTGACCCAAATCAGAAGGAAGCATTAAGTAATTACTGAAAGTGCTAAATAAGCTTCCGTATCCAGCAATTGTGAATACTACCCCTAATACACCTAGCACTACGAAACCTACCACATTGATCACTATCAATTGGTTAAGGATATTGCCAGTTTTGAATGCTAATTTGAAATCGTCTAAAATACTGTTCATTAATTACTTTTAGTAAAATTCGTTTCGGCTCTTCTTCCAATAAGTCACTAGGAAGAACGCGATAATTGCCCCACCTATATGCGCTAAATGAGCCACGTTATCTCCTGGTGAACGTTGAAACTCAGAAAATAACTCATATAGAATGTACACGGTCACCAAATATTTGGCCTTGATGGGAAAAGGTATAAACAACAAGAAAAGTTCTGTATTTGGGAAAAGAAGGGCAAAAGCTGCTAAGATGCCGAAAACAGCACCAGACGCCCCTACCATTGGATAATCACCAAAGAAAGCATAAAGTCCTCGTGCATACTGAATGGCCTGTTGCCTCAACTGAGGACTGTCTTCATTCCTTGAGTAGTCATCGATAAATGGATAAATATATTCTGGCTTATAAACGTTGTGCTTCGCAATCAAGCGATTAAACTCATCTGAATTTGGTTGATCAAGGAAAGACTCCACATCATTTTTAATGGCTGATACTTCAATGTAGTTAGCTCCAGTATAAAATAATCCTGCACCAATTCCCGTAACCATGTAAAGAATGATGAATTTCTTTGGGCCTAAAAACTGTTCTAAAAGTGGCCCAAAGATGAATAAGGCAAACATATTTCCGAAAATGTGCATCGGGCTTGAAACACTATGCAAAAACATGTAGGTGATGAATTGTACTGGATTGAAATTATCGGAAGCGATAAAATAAAGACCAAAGCGGCCACCAAGGTCTACCTTCATGAGATATTGCACCAACCAAATCCCGATATTGATATAGAGCAGGTTCTTTACTAAAGGGGTAAGTCGTCCAAACATAGGGCTTAATTAAAAAATTGGTCTATTTTTTCCAATTCAATGATAAAAGTTGTTCGCCTTCCATAAGGTGAATAATTAGGGTTTTTACAGGCAAAAAGCTGATCGATCAAAGATGACATTTCTTCTGGAGAAAGCGTTATACCCACTTTTAAAGATGATCTTTTTGCGATAGACCTTGCCACATTTTCATCGGCACTTATCGAAAGTTCTGATTGATTAAATTTAAACTGTTCAACAAAGCCTTCAAACAATTGTTTTTCGTTCACTGCTTTTAAATCGGCAGGCACTCCGTTGATCACAATGGTGTTTTTACCAAACTCAGCAAACTCAAAACCAATCGCATTAATTTCTTCTTTCATTCCCATAACGAGCGCATAGTCCGATGGGTTGAGTTCAAGCGTTTGCGGAAAAAGGGTTTGTTGCGAAGCGCCAGATCTGTGCTGAATCATCTGTAAAAATCGCTCATACAGGATCCGCTCATGTGCCTCTTGCTGCGCCACCATCAGCATTCCTGATTTAACATGGGTAGCGATGTATTTCTTATGAATTTGGAAATACTGCGTTGAAGCAGCAGCCTTTTCAGTTTTAAAATCTGGTGCAATTGAATTCATTGAACTGCCTAGCGTAACAGTGTTTTGAGCCTCAGGATGCATCTCCATTTGCGAATTCACAGATTCTTCTTCTTTAATATCTTTTTGCAATCCTTCATAAAGCCGCTCCCAATGCGAAGTACTTGGCTTATTTCTATCTAACTCTCTAAACTGACCATATTCTCGATCCGATTTCCCAAGTCCTTCCACTTTGGGTTGTGGCCTGAATGACGCAAAATTCACATCCGCACCAAAATCCAAAGCCGGGGTAATATTATGTGTACCCAATGCCTGACGAACAGCCGCTTTCACAATGGCATAAACGGTACGCTCATCGTCAAACTTGATTTCCGTTTTTGTCGGATGAACATTGATATCGATATGCTTAGGGTCGATTTCTAAAAAGAGGGTATAGAAAGGAAAAGTACCTTCTGGCACCAAGTTTTCAAAAGCCGTGGATACAGCGTGGTTCAAGTAATTACTCCTTATAAATCTGTTGTTTACAAAGAAGAATTGCTCACCGCGTGTTTTCTTAGCGAATTCAGGTTTACCGATATAGCCCCAAACTTTTACCAAGTCGGTTTCCTCAATGCAGGCGGCCATTTGAGCTTGGTATTTCTTTCCGAAAATGCCTACAATGCGATGGCTCAATTTACCGGCAGTAAGGTGATACATCTCTAGGTCATTGTGAAAAAGGGACATTTCAACCTCAGAATTTGCCAAAGCAACATGCAAAAACTCATCTACAATATGGCGTGTTTCCACGGAGTTAGACTTTAGGAAATTACGCCTAGCAGGAACGTTATAAAACAAATTCTTTACAGAAAAAGAGGTGCCAACTGGCGTAGAAGCAGGTTCTTGCTTTTTTACTTCGGAGGCTTCAATCTGTAATAAAACACCTAGTTCGTCATCAGGTCTTCGGGTTTTCGCTTCCACTTGACTTACCGCAGCTATTGAGGCCATGGCTTCACCTCTAAAGCCCATGGTTCTAATGGTGAAAAGATCTTCGGTTGAGCGAATTTTAGACGTGGCATGCCTTTCGAAGCACATTCGGAGATCGGTTTCAGACATACCGATTCCATTATCGACAGCTTGGATCAATGACTTTCCTGCTTCCTTTATAATGAGTTTGATATTGGTCGCCTTAGCGTCAATCGCATTCTCCAACAACTCCTTCACTACAGAAGCAGGGCGCTGCACTACCTCACCAGCAGCAATCTGATTGGCGATATTATCAGGAAGTAATCGTATTAAATCGGGCATGTAGATACGAAGAAACTATTTTCGCATTTTCTTCCAAAGAAGAAAGGGAATGTAAAGTAATCCGAGATAGAAAATCTCTTTACCGATATATAAAAAGCCACCTGCAAAAAGCACTAAAATAACAAAAATGAGCAGCCTAAGCATGATCACTGAATCTACCCCATTTTTTGCGTGCTTCATGTTTTTTCTAAACGATCCAGCAATTTGAGAGCGATAGCCTGGATCTAAATCCGCTTCAGCCATTCCCATTTCAGATTTAATGCGACTTGTGCGGTTTTCTATATCCTCACGAATAGCATCGTAATACCTTGGCTTGACGTCAAATCGCTGATAATTGGGTTTCTTTATAAGGCCGGGTAGCTTCATGATATTCTTTATGCTATTTTGGCGTTGTTAAAGATCAAAGGTTCTTGGTTTAAAATACGCCTATGAACAAATTTATACTTTATTTGCT
>JBLIKG010000048.1:0-11556 GCA_047636255.1 Roseivirga sp.
AAAGCTAGTTGGTCCCTTAGCTCAATTGGATAGAGCAACTGCCTTCTAAGCAGTAGGCTTCAGGTTCGATTCCTGAAGGGATCACAAGAAAACCCCATCTCATTTTGAGTTGGGGTTTTTCTTTTTAGAGCCATCTTCACTAATCGTCATACTTAGAAAGATGCTCTTTCAGATTATTTTGCTGGTCGAAAACTCAAAGTCGCGGAATTTAGCAATCGATTGCAGAACTTAATACGCCAAGGTTTTAGACCAACCCATCTTTTTTTGTTTACTTTCTGACTGATGAATTGTACCTTAAGCAATCGTTTTCAACCAAAACCTATCATATCGCTATTCTTCACATATTTTTCATGAAATCAGGACAAAAACGCACGGTCATCGAGAATGTAAGGCCGGAAATAAATGCAGGCGTATATGCCGCTAAAAGAGTTGCAGGACAAATTTTTCAAGTTACTGCCGATATATTGGCTGACGGACATGATGTTCTCAACGCTCATATCAAATACAAACTTAAAAAATCGAAAACATGGAGCTATGCTCCTATGCACGAAGTAGACAATAATGGATGGGAAGGTCAATTTATAGCCGAAAAACAAGGCTATTATATTTATACCATCGAAGCTTGGGTGGATTATCCACTTACCTGGCAACATAATATTGAGCGTAAAATTAACGACCAGCAACATGTTAATGTTGAACTGCTAGATGGTATCAAATACCTAGAAAAAGCGGCCCAGCTTGCTCCGCACGAGACTGACTACTTGCATGGATTGATTGATGCATGTAAAAATCCAGAAGCATACAATTACGCCATAGGCGAAGCATGCTCAACAAAGTTGCACGATATATTCCACCACAACCCAACCAAAGAATTTGCTACTACTTTCGAACGTGAGCTAGTTTTGGAGGTGGATAGAGAAAAAGCCCTTTTTAGTACTTGGTATGAGTTTTTTCCACGATCAACCGCCAAGAAAAAAGGAGAGCATGGTACTTTTAAGGATTGTTTAGATGTATTGCCTTACGTGGCCAAAATGGGTTTCGATACCTTGTATTTTCCTCCTATTCACCCCATTGGAACCGACCATAGAAAAGGAAAGAACAATACAACAACAGCACTACCTGGTGATGTAGGTGTGCCTTGGGCCATTGGAAATAAGGAAGGTGGTCATAAAGACATTTTACCTGAACTAGGCAACTTCGATGATTTCAAAAAACTTGTCAAAGAAGCAGGTGATTTAGGGATTGAAATAGTACTCGACTTTGCGCTACAATGCTCACCAAACCATCCTTATGTCAAAGAAAATCCATCTTGGTTCAAGTGGAGACCCGATGGCACGGTGCAATACGCAGAAAACCCCCCGAAGAAATATCAAGACATCTACCCTATTTATTTCGAATCGCCAGATTGGGAAAACATGTGGGATGAATTTGTAAGCATTGTTTTGCATTGGAACCGATTGGGAATTAAAATTTTCAGAGTAGACAATCCGCATACCAAGCCTTTTGGCTTTTGGGAATACTTAATTACTGAAGTCAAAAAAGTAGATCAAGATGTGCTCTTTTTGGCAGAAGCCTTTACTAAGCCGAAGGTAATGCAGCGTTTGGCAAAAGTGGGTTTCACTCAATCCTATACATATTACACTTGGCGAAACAACAAAACTGAGCTGACTCAATACATGAATGAGTTGACCAAAACTGATTTGAAAGACTATTTCAGACCGAATTTCTGGCCTAATACTCCCGACATCAACCCATGGATACTTCAGGGTGGAAACGAAAACCTATACATCGTTCGCCATATGATGGCCGCTACATTAAGCTCTAATTACGGCATGTATGGCCCTGTTTATGAGCAAATCGATAATGCAGCCTATGTTGGTAAGGAAGAATATTTGAATTCTGAAAAATACGAAGTACGGGTGTGGGATTGGACTAAAACGAACAAGCTAACCCAGCTTATTTCAAGGATCAACCAAATCAGAAAAGACCACACTGCTTTGCATTTCACCAATAATATTGAATTCTGCCCAATTGAAAACGAGCAAATCATTGCTTATTTCAAGCAAAGCGAAGACCAAACAGATAACATGCTCTTCATTGTTAACTTGGACCCTTATAACCGTCAAAATGGATGGGTAAAAGTACCCCGAGATAAAATGGGAATAGCCGATGGCAAACCGATGAGAATGCGCGATCTTGTTACTGGCAATAGCTACATGTGGAGTCAAGAATGGAATTTCATCGAATTAGATCCAAATCATGTGCCTTACCATATTTTCCACATTGATTTTTAGCCAAACCCAAGATTATGGCCAAAACAGAAATTACTAAAAACTCATCTTCTTGGGCTTCGCTTTTCAAGAGTGCAGCTTTTCGAGATGATCTCTGTCATCATATACTTCCAGATTATATGATGACGACACGTTGGTATGCCGCCAAAACGCAAAAGGCAAAGTCGTTTAAGATTAATCAAGAAATGGCCTTTGTACTTGAAAATGGCGAAACCGCTTTTTTCATCATTATCGAAGTCAATTTTCAGGCAGGTTTTACGGAATACTACTTTCTAACGCTTTCATTCGTTTCGAAAAAAATACCTGTTGAAAAAAATGGAATCATCTCTTCATTGATAATCGATGGTATAGATGGCAATTTAATTGATTCTTTATACTGGGAGCCTTTTCGCAAAGCGCTTTATAATCAATTGATTTCACAAAAGAGCCTTTCAGAGGATGCTACTAAAATGGTGTTTGAAAGAGGTAAAGTCTTGAGGTCTGCTCCTGAATACGAGGAATCAAAAATTCTTGGCTTCGACCAAAGTAATACCAGCGTAGAATACAATGGAAAATACTTCTTTAAAGCCTATAGAAGACTTTTTAGAGATGCCAACCCAGATTTAGAGTTGACGAAATTCTTATCTGATATTTCAGACTACAAAAACTCACCTAAATATGCGGGCAGCGTAAGCTGGATCATCAATCCTTATTCGACCATTTCGATTGGGATTATGCAGGAGAAAATACCCAACAAAGGCGAAGCTTGGAATCATACCCTTGATATGATCAAAAGTTATTTTGAAAGAATTGAAGCCACGGGCGCAGTGACTAAAGATATTCAAACCGTTCCTTCAATGGAGTGGATTCCACCATCTGGTCTTAAATCGGATTTCAGGCTTTTAATTGGAGATGACACCATTAAGAACGTGGAGCAAATGGCGCTAAGAATTGCTCAAATGCACATTGCGCTATTCAACAATAAAATAGACCTTAAATTCACCCCTATTGCCTTTAATGGTGACTATACGGTTTGGCTCAAAAATAGGATTTTCTTCCAAGTCAATGCTCGCTTTATCTTGGTAGAAGAAAATATTAAAAAGCTGAAAGGTTTAGCACGTGAGTTTGCCGAAGAGTTTTTAGAAAAGCGGGAGGAAATTACCACAAGATTCTTAGCCTTCAATGAAATCAACCTCAACAGTGCTAGGATCAGAATTCATGGCGATTTGCATTTAGGCCAAATCTTGATGACTGAAGATGACGACTTCTATATTATAGACTATGAAGGCGAGCCTGAAAGCACAATTCGAGACAGGAAGGTAAAGCAAACGCCATTAAAAGATGTTGCTGGAATGTTAAGGTCTTTTCATTACGCGGTTTATGCCACCATCTTTAGTGAGAAAAATAACTTTAAACTCTCTAAAGAAGAACTTTTTGAAGCTGGTGAGAAATACTACAAAGCCATTTCTGCTGTGTTCTTAAATCGATATATCGAGACAGCCATGGACAATCAATTAGATATTGGTTATAAATGGGAAATCAAAAACTTACTTGAATACCACTTATTAGAAAAAGCAGTTTATGAGATCGGTTACGAACTCAAAGCTAGACCAGATTGGGTAATTATTCCTTTGACGGGCATTAAACAAATACTTGAAAACTAATTATGGAAAAGCATCAATATATAACCACTCACAGCCTTTTTACCGATTTTGATAGTGGACTTTTCAAGTCTGGAAAGCATTTCAGGCTCTACGAAAAACTAGGGTCAAAACTGATTGAAGTCGATGGCGTTAAAGGCGTATTTTTTGCTGTTTGGGCTCCCAATGCGAATACTGTCCAATTAATAGGCGATTTCAATTTTTGGAATGGCGATGGTTATGAACTATATCCTCGTTGGGATGGTACAGGCATCTGGGAAGGTTTTATTCCGGAGTTGAAACAAGGAACAGTATATAAGTACAAAATCCATTCAAATGAAGGTGGACAAATCCTTGAAAAAGGTGACCCATTCGCTTTGTATTGGGAAGTTCCACCTAAAACTGCCTCGGTAGTTTGGGAAATTGACTACAAATGGAAAGACAGTAAATGGTTAAAGAATAGAAAAGAAACGAATGCACTTAATAAGCCTTTTTCGGTCTACGAAGTACATTTAGGCTCTTGGAAAAGGAAAGAAAATGGGGAATCACTTTCTTACAAAGAATTAGCAAAAGACCTGGTTGCGTATTTATCAGACTTGGAATATACGCACGTAGAACTATTACCCGTCATGGAGCATCCCTTCTTTGGCTCATGGGGATATCAATGCACAGGTTTCTTTGCCCCCTCCTCGCGCTACGGAACTCCAGAAGACTTTTTAGCCCTAGTTGATGCTTTCCACAAAGCTGGAATCGGAGTGATCCTTGACTGGGTACCTTCGCATTTCCCAAGTGATGCACATGGCCCTTTCCTTTTTGATGGAACACACTTATACGAGCATGCTGATCCAAGACAAGGATATCACCCTGACTGGAATAGCTACATATTCAATTATGGCAGGAATGAAGTACGTGCTTTCTTGATCTCTAGTGCCATGTATTGGGCAGATATCTGCCATGCCGATGCGATTCGAGTGGATGCCGTAGCTTCTATGCTTTATCTGGATTATTCTAGAAAAGAAGGTGAATGGATTCCAAACCAATTTGGCGGCAGAGAAAATTTAGAAGCCATTAGTTTCTTAAAAGAATTAAATGAAGCCCTTTATGGTGCTGTAGAAGGCATTCAAACTATAGCCGAAGAGTCGACAGCATGGCCAGCCGTTTCGCGCCCTACTTCCATAGGTGGTTTAGGCTTTGGTATGAAGTGGATGATGGGATGGATGCACGACACTTTGGAATACTTCCAGAAAGACCCTTATTATCGTCAGTTTCATCAAAACAACCTGACATTCAGCTTAAATTATGCCTTTACTGAAAACTTTATGCTGCCGCTATCTCATGATGAAGTGGTACATGGTAAAGGACCTTTAATCGATAGAATGCCGGGTGATGAATGGCAACAATTTGCAAACTTGAGGTTGCTCTATGGTTATATGTACACTCATCCAGGCACCAAATTGGTATTCATGGGCGGTGAAATAGGGCAAACAACAGAATGGAAGCATGATTATTCTTTGGATTGGCATTTATTAGACTTTGCTCCTCATAAAGGGATTTTAAATTTCACAAAGGCAATCAACCATCTTTACAAAACAGAACCAGCCCTTTACGAAAACAGCTTTACCGTTGAAGGTTTTGAGTGGATTGAATTGAATGACCACAAAAACTCCGTACTCAGCTTTATGAGAAAGGGGAAAACCCCTGAGGATGACCTTATCATATTGAGCAACTTCACGCCAGTGACAAGAGAAAATTATCAAGTAGGCTGCAATGGAGGAACATGGAAGGAAATATTCAACTCCGATGCGACTGAATTCTGGGGTAGCGGTATAACAAATGCTAGTGATGTAAAAGCAAAGAAAGAGGGAATGCATGGCAGACCGAATTCGCTTAAAATCACTATCCCACCACTCTCAGTAGTCATATTTAAACAAGTTAAAAACAAGAAGTAAAGTATTGATGTTGTAACAATTAAGTTGCAGCAAATTCTTCTTTGAAGGAATGAAATTTGAAATCGGAAATCTTTTCGGTTTCAAATTTCTTTTTAACCCAACCACTTTTAGAAAGACAATATATGAGTCGATATTTGTGTATCCACGGGCATTTTTATCAGCCCCCAAGAGAAAATGCTTGGCTAGAAAAAATTGAGATCCAACCGAGTGCTCACCCATTCCACGATTGGAATGAAAGGATTACTAAAGAATGCTATTACCCAAATGCCTTCTCAAGGGTTTTGAATAACGATGGTAAAATCATCGATATCGTTAATAACTATTCTAAAATCAGCTTCAACTTTGGCCCTACCCTGCTTTCATGGATGGAAATCCATGCGCCAACGACATACGCAGCCATTTTAGAATCGGATAAACTAAGTAGAACAAACTTCGGTGGTCATGGCTCAGCCGTAGCGCAAGCTTATAACCATATCATTATGCCATTGGCGAATGAACGTGATAAAGAAACACAAATTCTTTGGGGGCTAGAAGACTTTAAATCAAGGTTTAAGCGAGATGCCGAAGGCATGTGGCTGGGAGAAACAGCTGTGGACATTCCAACACTAGAGCTACTTGCAAAACATAATTTAAAATACACCATCCTTGCTCCGCGCCAAGCAAAACGTTACCGTAAAATTGGTACTGAAGAATGGATCGATGGAGTTAACCCCAACCAACATTATTGGATCAATTTACCTTCGGGTAAAAAAATAGCGCTCTATTTCTACGATGGTGAACGTTCTCAAAACGTAGCTTTTAAAGGAGTGCTTGATGATGGAAGAAAATTCGCTAATGACCTTTTAGAAGCTTATCGCAACAATGCTGAGAATGAGCTTGTCCATATTGCTACGGATGGTGAGAGCTACGGTCATCATCATAAAAACGGAGATATGGCTTTGGCCTTCTGTTTAAGATATATCGAAGAGAATAACCTTACCACACTTACCAATTATGGTCAGTACTTAGAATTGGTTGAACCTGAATTTGAAGCTGAAATTCACGAAAACAGCTCATGGAGTTGTGTTCATGGTGTTGAAAGATGGAGAAGTAACTGCGGCTGCCATACTGGTGGTGAAGGTAACTGGAATCAAGCTTGGCGAGCTCCTTTAAGAGATGCGCTTGACAATGCTCGTGACACCATGATTGATGTTTTCGAGACAGAAATGTCCAAATTCACCAAAGACCCATGGGCAATGAGGGACGACTACATCCATATCGTTCTAGATCGTTCTAAATCTAAGATTCGGAAATTTCTAAACAAACATGTGCACGTTACCCTCGATGATGAAAATCGTAAAAAAGTAATGCGATTGTTAGAAATGCAGCGCAATGCCATGCTGATGTACACAAGTTGCGGCTGGTTTTTCAATGATATTTCAGGCATTGAAACTTTGCAAATCTTACAATATGCAGCCCGCGCAATACAGCTTGGAGAGAGTGAGTCTGATTATAGCTTCGAAGAAAAGTTTATCGAGGATTTAGGCCTGGCTAAAAGTAACTTGACCGATCAAGGGAGCGGTAAGGACATTTATCTCACCAATATTAGGCCTTATCAACTTTCTCTTACTCAGGTTGGCATGCACTATGCTGTAGCCTCACTCTTTGCAGATGACCCACAAATACTTACTGTTTTCAACTATGACTGCAAAAGTTTATGGTATGAGCGAAAAAGTGCCGGAATGCAAAAATTGGCCTTTGGCACTACTGAAGTAAACTCTAAAGTAACCCTTTCAAAAAAGCAATTCAGCTTTGTAGTTTTGTACATCGGGCAACATCATTTAATTGGCGGCACCTGTGATCGTTTAAGTAAAGAAGAATTTGAACCAATCGAGAAGGAGTTATCTAAGGCCTTCGAGAAGAGTAATATCTCGCAAGTGATGGTTTTGATTCAAGAGAAATTCAAAGCGCATAATTTCTCTTTCTTTGGAATGTTCAAAGACGAGCAAATGAAATTGCTGAATCAGTATTTAGCAGTAAGCGAAGATTTAGCTTATGATTCTTATCGAAAAATTTACGACCGCAATTACAACATACTGAATGTAATGCAGATAGAGCATTTAAAGATTCCAGAAGTGCTAAAGCAGAACATCAATATGGTGATCAATATTGAATTGAAGGAATTGTTCTCCAATGGTCATTTCACTTTAGAGAAGTTAGAAGAGTTAGTAGATGAAGTAATCAAATGGAACGTAACCTTAGATAAGGATCTCTTAGAGGCCCGAGCCAACGAAAGATTTGAATCACTCTTCAATGAGTTCATTCAGGACAGTAGCCATATACATTCACTCAATATTCTGCATAGCGCCATTTGTCTATCGGAAAAACTGGGATTGAATCCGCATTGGGTAAACTTGCAAAATCATGTATTCAATTATAGTAAGTCTTTAATTGCAAATACCAACAAACTTCCGCTTGATGGACAACAAAAAACAATGCAACTCCTAGAAAGTATCTGCTCTGAAATCAACATTGATTTATCCACTTTGAAAAAAGAGTTTCAAGAGGTAACCACATAAAAAAAGGCTCCATATGAGCCTTTTTTTAGAGTTTTTAAAATAATCAATTAAAAGACAGTGGCGCGCCACAATCTCTTCACCCTGCAAAGGGTGCACTATAGATTTTCTTTGTTAAACGATTACTACTGAGTTTTCCTCAAAAGTCAATCCGTTTGGAGCATATGAATCGGCTGACCAATCATTCTCCCATTTTTCTCCGTCAATTAAATACCTGAATTGATATTCTTTTCCTGACTCTAATTTAACTGTGCCTTTGAAAACACCAGTTTTCATTTTTTTCAATTCTACTGCTGACTTATCCCAATCGTTGAAGTCACCCACTAGTGTTACTTTTTCTGCACCTTCTGCAGCTTCTTTTGGTAATTCAAAAGTTACATTAGCCTCTGGCTTTGATTTTAAATACTGTTTTTTGATACTCATGATGTGATGCTGTATAGTTTACTCTGCAAATTTTCGATTAAACTCGCTGCGCAGCAAGCAGTTAGGCTAAAATTGTGGTGAAACGATTGCATACTTTTGGAGTTTCAGCCGTTCGAATTCTGACCTTTCAAGGTCAAAAGGGCTTAATTAGAATGCATTGAGCACTAATGATGGTTTTACTTGTATTGGTATTATTGAGTTTAACCCTTAGAAATAGAGATCATTAAAAATGACCATCGCAATTAACAGATAGATTAAAAAGACAAGGGAATTAACAATGAGAAGTTGTTTGGTACTTTTTAACTTAAAAGTAAAAAACATAATACAACTCTTAAACAGCTTTATCTTTGAAATTAAGCTTGCTTGAGATAATCCAAAAGCTGGGAATGACTCTACTCTAGACTCCCATTCAAAGGAATCATTCTTAAGAAAATAATAGTAAACCCCTATTTTTAGGCAGTAGACAAAAAGAACAATAATGGCAAAACCGGTCATTGTTTTAACGACTAATATCTAATGAATTCCGAAACACATTGGCATTATTAACTCGTGACAGCCTCTTCCTCCTCTTTCAATACTCTTCTTAGGATTTTACCCACATTGGTTTTAGGGAGATCATCTCTGAATTCATAATGCTTAGGTCGCTTATACCCTGTAAGATTTTCGTGGCAGAAGTCACGCAACTCCTGTTCTGTCAAAGACGGATCGGATTTTACCACAAAGGCTTTTACACATTCAGTAGAATGTTCATCTGCCACACCTATGACTGCTACTTCAGAAACTTTAGGATGATCGGAAATTACACTTTCGACTTCGTTTGGATAAACATTAAAGCCCGAAACATTGATCATATCCTTTTTGCGATCAACGATTTTAAAGAAGCCGTCTTCATCCATTATTCCGATATCACCTGTTCTAAAGAAGCTACCTTCGAAAAACACGTCTTTATTATCTTTGCCCCAGTAGCCATTCATTACTTGTGGTCCTCTGGCACAAATCTCTCCTATTTCGCCTTGGGCCAATTGATTCCCTTCTTCATCAAAAATAGCGACTTCAGTATCAGAAATCGGCATACCTATAGAACCAATCTTATGGCTTCCATCTAATGGATTACAGGATAATACTGGTGAAGTTTCGCTAAGGCCATAACCTTGTAGTAAAGGTGAGCCGGTCACCTCTTCCCATTTTCTAGCCACAAAATCTTGCACCGCCATACCACCGCCTATTGCTCCTTTGAGTGTCGAAAGATCAATTGAAGCAAAATCAGGTTGATTCAGCAATCCATTGAAAAGTGTGTTAACACCCGTAATCAAAGTGATTTTATGATTTCGAAGTTCTTTCAAGAAGGTCTTCATATCCCTAGGATTGGTAATCAATAGGTTCTTAGCACCAATATGACTCATGAAGATACCATTTACCGAAAGTGCGAAAATGTGGTACATAGGGATTGGTGTACACATCAATTCTTGCTTATCGTCCAAGAATGGTTTAAACCAATGGGTAATTTGATAGGTATGCGCCACTATATTACCGTGAGACAATTGAGCCCCTTTAGAAACTCCGGTAGTGCCTCCTGTATATTGTAAGAAAGCCAAATCGGTACTCGACACTTGTGGCTTGGTGTACTTCATTCTAGCCCCTTGTACCATGGCATCAGAAAGCTTAATTGCTCCCGGTAAAGAATAAGCAGGCACCATCTTCTTCACATACTTCACCACAAAATTGACAACCTTACCTTTGATTCCACCGAGCATATCGCCAAGCTCAGTAACAATTACATTCTTGATTGAAGTCTTAGCAATGCATTCTTCTAAACTATGCGCAAAGTTCGCCACTATGACAATCGTTTGCACATCGGCATCATTAAATTGATGCTCCATTTCTCTAGGCGTATATAATGGATTGGTATTAACGACAATTAGACCCGCCTTGAGCGCCCCAATCAATACAACGGGATACTGAAGACAGTTAGGCATTTGAATAGCGATGCGATCACCTTTTTTTAATTTCAGAGCATTCTGTAAATAGGCTGCAAAATTCGTAGACAGTTGGTTTATTTCTTGATAAGTCAATGACTTACCCATGTTTTCAAAGGCTTCTCTGCTTCCAAATTTCTTAAAAGAAGCCTCATACATATCGATAAGGTTCTCTGGTCTATCTTCTTCTATTTTCGCGGGGATACCTTTAGGGTAATTTGCAGTCCAAGGAAAGGTGCTCATTAGTTAAGTTTTGGTTTAGGCCAAAGATAAAAATGAAACGCTAAAAACAAAGATACTCATTAGATTAAAGACTCTTTAATTACCCCTAAATCATGCCTCAAATAGTTTTTAACCAATTTTAATGTATGAAAACAACACAGAACATGAATTGAGAGAGCAAAAAAAAGACGTTCCTTCCGAAACGCCTTTTTTAACATTCTATCAACTAAAAGCTGTAAGAGAAGGATTCGAACCCCCACGGAGCGGTTAGGTCGATTGACTTTATTCCTAATCTCCACCCCCGAGAAAGGAGGGCACGGCTGCCTGTTTCGTCACCCTACAGTATGTTATATTTAAAGATGCCTGTCCGCAACAAGCAGAAACCTTCCAGTACCAATATCCCATTGATCCAGCATCTTTCTTTTTTATAAAGTCTAAAATCTAACTTCTATCATCTATAAAAGCTGTAGGAGAAGGATTCGAACCTTCACGGAGAGGTTAGGTCAATTGACTTTGTCCCT
>JBLIKG010000049.1:0-11475 GCA_047636255.1 Roseivirga sp.
AACAGCACTTCAAATTAGCAGGCCTTGCTTTCGCTCCATTTGGGAGGGGGGGGGTGATATAGAGATTAATATGCCTACATTCTAATATAAATTTCGGATTTTGCACTATTGAATTTACCTATTTGGTAAATGGTATAATACAACAATTGAATGTCGACCAAGTTTTTTAACAACACACAATCTAATACCCTTTTTCAAAAGTTCTCCGGCATTCTGGAACACATGAAAAGCGTATATGCATTTCATGCTGTCGTGGGCTATTTTAGATCTTCCGGTTACTTCGCGCTACAACCGTATCTCAAGAATATAAAGGAAATCAAAATACTGGTTGGTATTAATGTCGATCAGATGTTCGCGGATGCTCAAAGAAAGGGATTGCTTTATTTTGGCAGTGAAGAAAAGGCCAAGTCAGAATTTCTGAAATGGTTTATTCAAGACTTAAAAGAAGCGAAATATTCTCAAGAGGTTGAAAATGGTATTTTGGATTTTGTTAATGATTTGATTGAAGGGAGAATAGAGGTAAGAGCACACACGTCAAAAGCAATTCATGCAAAATTCTATCTGTTTCTCCCAGAGCTTCACAACGAACACTCTGATGGTTGGGTTGTTATGGGATCTTCTAACCTGACCATGGCAGGTTTGGGTATAAAGCAATCACCAAATTATGAGCTAAATATTGCTCTGAAAGATTATGATGATGTCAGCTACACAAAAGAGGAGTTTCGAAGGCTTTGGGAAGAGTCTACATCAATTCTTCCAGCCGATATTCAGAGCTTCAAAAAGAAAACTCATATAGGTCAGGAGTTCACCCCGTTTGAATTATACATTAAGCTCTTGATCGAATATTTCGGAAATAATATTGATTACGATCCAGATACAGTTGGGGACTTACCTAAAAGCTACAAAAAATTAAGCTATCAGGTGGATGCAGTAAATCAGGGTTTTCAAATGCTTATGGAACATAATGGCTTTTTTTTGGCTGATGTTGTGGGCTTAGGGAAAACAGTTGTGGCAGCTATGATTGCTAAGAGATTTCTTATTGCGAATGGCTCTCTGAACACAAAGATTCTAGTAGTTTACCCTCCTGCATTAGAGAAAAACTGGAAGAATACTTTCCGTCTATTCGGCATTGATAGACACGCTAAATTTGTCACTAATGGAAGGTTAGAAAAGCTCGTAGAGGGAAGTGATCTGAACTATTGGGCTAAAGAGGATTATGACTTGGTTTTAGTAGATGAAGCACATCGATATAGAAACCATACCTCCCAAATGTTTGGTCAATTACAAAGGATTTGTAAAGCCCCCAGAAATGGTGAGGGGCTTATTGAAGGAAAGAATAAGAAAGTAATTTTAATTTCTGCTACTCCACTAAATAACCGACCACAAGACCTTTATCATCAACTTCTACTCTTTCAAAATGCAAGGAAAAGCACTCTTCATGTAACTAACTTACAGGCTTTCTTTGGTCCAATTACTAGAGAATACCGAGAGCTAATCGCATCCAAGAAACCGAATCTTGATAAAATTAGAGCGCTATATGCCAATATTCGAGAAAAGATCATTGAACAGGTTACGGTAAGGAGAACTCGAAAAGACCTTAAGAACTACCCGAAATATGAAAATGACCTATCCGATCAGGGAATTCGTTTTCCTGAACTTTCCTTACCCCGAGCAATCGTATATGATCTAAATCCGAGGCTTAGTAAGCTTTTTTATAAAACTATTTTTTACCTGACCGATGAGGATAAAATTAACTATAACCGATATCAGGCTATCCGTTATTTAAAACCAGAAATTCAGGCAGAATTCTATGATCAGGCAGAATTGGTTTCTAAATCATTAGCCAGTATTATGAAAACGCTGATGATAAAAAGGCTTGAGAGTAGTTTTCATGCTTTTAAAATCACATTGAACAATTTGCTGGTGTCTACAGAGCGTATGATCGAAATGTTCCATAATGACAGGGTACTTATCGCTCCTGACCTTAACATTAATGCGCTTATTGAGAAAGGCCATACCATGGAGGAAATTGAAGGTCTGATAGATGAGCTAGGGATTGAAAAGCCAAAGAACCGGAGGTTTTATAAAGAAGATTTTCAAGAGGAATTCTTGACAGGGTTGGAAAAGGATCGCGACTTATTGAAGCAACTTGTTAAAGCCTGGGAAGGAGTAAAAGAAGACCCTAAACTTGATGAGTTCTTTTTTAAGTTAGAAGATCAGCTTTTAGACAAGGCAATTAATCCAACGGGGCAACTGATCATTTTTACTGAAAGTAATGATACCGCTGAATATTTGGCCGAGAACATACTCGAAAGGCTTGGTAAAACAGTATTGAAGATTTCATCGGCTAATCGAAAGAAAATATTTGAAACCATTTTACAAAACTTTGATGCCAACTATGTTGGTGAGCGGAAAAGTGACTTCGATATTTTAATTACAACGGACGTATTGGCCGAAGGAGTAAACTTGCACCGCGCCAATGTTTTAGTCAATTACGACACGCCATGGAATGCAACTCGCTTAATGCAAAGGTTGGGACGTGTTAATAGAATTGGTAGTGTGGCTGGGGTCATTTATAATTATAACTTTTACCCGTCACAGCAAGGGGATGAAGAAATTAAACTTTATAAAAAAGCACTAACAAAATTACAAGGGTTCCATACCGCCTTTGGTGAAGATGCCCAAATCTTTACCCATGAAGAGATGGTAGAGCAGTTTGAGCTTTTCAAAGAAGGTATGGTCGATCAAGAGGATAAGAGATTACTCTATTTGCAGTTTATACGCCAATTCAAAGACGATTTCCCAACCGAATTTAAACGCATTAAAAACTTCCCGCTCAAAGCCCGAACAATTAGAAATAATAAAAACGCCAATACAGATACTTCTTTAAGCGCTACCTATATCTTTTTGAAGTCCGCTTATAAAACAGAGTTTTACCATGTAAGTCATGATAAAAAAGTAAAGCCTTTGACTTTTCTAGAAGTAGCCGAAGCTTTTGAAGCTAAGTTGAATGAACAGGGAATAAGAGAGATTCCCAAACACCACTATACACATGTGCAGGCGGCACTTAATGAATTCGATAAAGATTTTTTGGGAGGTACAACGGAAACCGTAACGACTCAGGACAAGGCTGATGCCATTTCAGCACAGGCCAAGAAGTTCTTAAGAGATGATATTAAAGGAATTAGCCAACGCAAGGAGGTGAAAAAAGCTGCCGATGCCTTAATGATATTAGTAGATGAAGGTACTTATACACCTTTACCGAATGAGCTACGAAAGTTAAAAAATCAGCTTCAGAAAAAGGCAATTACCTACGCTCAGGCGGATAATTTAGTAATTGGCTTTGCTAAAAAATATGATGCCTTTGTAGAAGGGGATGACGATTTATTGGATGAAATCGATCTGAATGTTTCCCCTGAAATTGTAATCACTGAAACCTTTGTTTCATGAAGTTCGAGGAGGTCATAGGTCAAATAGAACTTTTAGACTCAGGTCTAAAGAATGAGGCTAATAAGGCAGTAAACCGACTGTTGACTTTACGCAATTGGTTAATCGGCTTTTACATTGTGGAGTATGAGCAAAAGGGAGAAGATAGGGCTGCCTACGGTAAGAAGGTGCTTGATAACATCTCCAAAAAAATTGACAAGCCGGGTTTCTCCGTAAGAAACTTGAAGTTGTTCCGGCAGTTCTATGAAAGCTATCCGTCAATTGGGCAGTCGGTGTCTGCCCAATTGCAGCAAACCGAATTCTCAATTGGGCAGGTGGTGCCTGCCCAATTTGATAAGTTCCTTTCAGAGCAATCGAAAGCCCCCATTTATGCAGAAGTAGAAGAAAAAACAGTCAATCAGCTTTCCTTTTCTCACATAACGCTATTGCTCAGAATCAATGACTCTATCAAACGCGCTTTTTATGCTGTAGAAGCCATCAGGGGCACTTGGTCTACCCATGAACTGAAAAGACAAATAGCAGCCTTACTCTACGAGCGTAGTGGAATGTCTCGGTCACCTGAAAAACTACTTGAAACCGTTCACCAAAACACATTGCCCTCGATAGATGGCAGACCCGTAATCAAAGATTTATATGCCCTTGAGTTTCTTGGCCTTCCTCAGCAAGCGGCAGTAGAAGAAAGTGATTTGGAAACCGCGCTTATCGATCACTTACAAGAATTTATTCGCGAACTAGGCCATGGTTTTTGCTTTGAAGCAAGGCAAAAAAGAATCCTTATTGGAGATGAATACTTTTTTATTGACTTGGTATTCTACCATCGGATTTTAAAATGCCATATCTTAATCGAATTAAAGGTGGAAGAATTTAGCCATGCCAATGCTGGCCAATTGAATACCTACCTCAATTATTATAAAAAAGAAGTACAGGAAGCAACGGACAACCCTCCGGTAGGTATATTGTTGGTTACAGACAAAAATGAGGCCCTCGTAGAGTATGCCACAGCGGGTATGGACGATCAGCTATTTGTACGCAAGTATATGCTGCAACTGCCCACTACCAAGAAACTGGAAGACTTCGTGCGACAAGAATTAAAGAACATATAATAAATGGACAAAAAGGAACTACAACTAATCTTCTCCAGTGCCTATGACGAAAGTCAGTGGCTGCGCGTACTCCGAGAAGTATTTGGAGCCAACCGATTGGTCAATAGTCCCCGACCCATTTCATTGCCCAGCAACGAGAGGGCCGAAGCAGCCTATGAGCTGGGGAGCTTTACTACTGCCGAAGGCAGAATAGTAGGTATTTACAAAGTAATAATCAAACCCACAGTTTGGTTGGAAAGAAATAAAGTAGGCTTGCGCGAACTGCTCCGCAAGGTTTACCAATACGATGTAGACGCAGCCTTAATTGTTTTTGAACAAGGCGTAAATTGGCGACTCTCTTTCGTATCAGAAATTAAGGTGCTCAACGATGAAGGAGAGGTGGTGAAACAAGCCACTGAACCCAAGCGCTATACATACCTGTTAGGTGAGGGAGAAAAAACGCTCACGCCTTCGATGCGCCTTAGTAAGTTGGCGGGCAAAGCCCTGGGTTTGAAAGACCTACTAGATGCATTCAGCGTAGAAGCTCTCAATCAAGAATTTTATCACATCGTTGCCGACAAATTCTATCAACTCATTGGTGGTAGTTATGGAAAAGGTAGAAATACGCATGATTACCAAGCTTTACTGAAATTGCCTTCGGTTAATAAAGACAGCCGAAGAACTTTTCAGGAGTTTGGAGTAAGGCTTATAGGTAGAGCCGTTTTTTGTTGGTTTTTAAAAGAGAAGAAATCAGATACCCAGCAAGCACTTTTGCCCGAAAACTTACTTTCCTCAAAAGCAGTAAAACAAAACCCTGGTTACTATCATGGTATTTTGGAGCCACTTTTCTTCCAAACGCTCAATACCAAAATGGAAGAGCGGATTGCAGGGCTCCCCGAAGGAACAGCACAAGTTCCTTTTCTCAACGGGGGGCTGTTTGAGCCCGATAAAGATGATTTTTATAAAGTAGATGCTGGAACAGGCCTTTCCACCAATATTAATACCCTGATCATTCCCGATGAGTGGTTTCTGGCTTTCTTTGAAGAGCTGGAGAAATACAACTTTACCATTGATGAAAACTCTGTGGCCGATGTGGAAGTAAGCGTTGACCCCGAAATGCTAGGCCGTATCTTCGAGAACTTGCTAGCTGAAATAGACCCCGACAGCGGTGAAACAGCGAGAAAAGCCACTGGTAGCTTTTATACTCCGCGAGAAATTGTGGATTATATGGCCACCGAAAGCCTGGTGCAATACCTGCATACCAAAACTGCACTAGAACCCGACCTACTCCGCCCTGTTTTTAATATGGCAGAAGGAGAGCAAAAAGGGTTGAGCGAGACCGACCGTAGCGAAGTACTCAAAGCCCTGGATAAGGTAAAAATACTCGATCCCGCTTGTGGTTCGGGAGCCTTCCCCATGGGTGTATTGCAAAAAATAGTGACAGGCTTGCAAAAGCTAGACCCTGAAGCTACTTGGTGGACTCAGCAGCGGATCAATGAAAATACTGATGCAACAGCCCGCAAGGCTGTAAAAGAAAAGCTGAAAGGTAACCCAGAATACTCTCGCAAAATTGGCATTATCCAAAATTCACTCTATGGGGTAGACATACAACCCATAGCCGCAGAGATATCCAAGCTGCGTTGTTTCCTTACCCTGATTGTAGATGAAAACATTGATGATCAAAAACCCAACCGCGGCATAGAGCCTTTGCCCAACTTGGAGTTTAAATTTGTAACTGCTGATACATTAATAAGGCTGCCCGAAGAAACTGACTTTGGTGGCCTCTTTAATGCCAATGACGATCTCGATAATCTGAAACTTCTCCGTATAGAATACTTGCAAAGCTATGGCGCTGAAAAGGAACAAATAAAGCAGCGTTTTGAGCAGATAAGAAAACGCATAGAAAAAGAGCAGCTCAAACTTGGCAAAAATGTAGATACCAATAGCCGTGCTTTTAAAATTAGCACCTGGAAGCCCTTTAGCCATGAAAAGGCCAATTGGTTTGACCCTGAATGGATGTATGGGGTAAAAGCCTTTGATATTGTAATTGGCAACCCGCCTTATGTGCAATTGCAGAAAGATGGCGGGGCACTTGGTAAAAAATACCAAAATGAAGAATTCCAGACTTTTTCTAAAGGAGGTGATGTATATAGCCTCTTTTACGAAAGAGGACAACAGTTACTGTGCAAAAAAGGCATACTGGCTTTTATTACATCTAATAAATGGATGAAAACAGACTATGGGATAAAGACCCGTGAATTTTTTACTAAAAACACCAAAATTTTAGCACTGGTAGATTTTGGTATGGCCCAGATGTTTACCAGTGCTACTACCTATACCAATATTCTAATTTTCAAATCTGAGAAGACTGAGCAGGATATTCTGCCTATTTGCCGCATTCCTAACTCCTTTAAAAACACCTCTAATCTCTATCAATTCGTACTCCATAATCTAGCCTTTGTAGATCATCCAAACAAAGAATCTTGGATTGCCTATTTACCAGAAGAATACAAACTTGTTAAGCAAATTGAACTCAAAGGGAAGCCATTGACAAGCTGGAAGAATATAATGTTTCGAGGTGTTGTCACAGGTTACAATGATGCCTTTATTATAAAGTCAAAGGAGCTTGAAACCCTTTTCAACTTGGATTCGAAGAGTGAGGAGTTAATAAAACCAGTTTTACGAGGTGAGGATGTTAAGGCCTACTGTCCTGATTTTTCGGATTTATATTTGATAGCTACATTTCCTAGTCTGAACATAGAGATAGATAGTTATCCTGCCATTAGAAATTTTCTTGAGACAAGAAAGGAAAGGCTGGAGCCAAAGCCAAAAGGACACAAAGGTGCCTGGAAGGGCAGAAAGGCAGGCTCCTACAAGTGGTTTGAGACACAGGATAGTATTTCTTATCATAGGGAATTTGAGAAGTCTAAGATCATATTTCCCAACATGACCAAGTATATGCCTTTCACTTATGATGAAGATGGTTACTATACCAATCAGAAGTGTTTTATCATGACGGGTGAAAAACTGAAATATCTCACCGCAGTGTTTAATTCCAGGCTATGGAAATTTGCTTTTAGAAAACGCTTTCCTGAATTGCTTGGAGATACCTATGAGTTGAGCAAAACCTATTTTGAAAAGATTCCAATCAAGCGAATTGAAGATACTTCGGTTTTTGATAAGCTAGTAGATTACATCATTTACATCAAAAAGCACGAAGCAGATTTCAATGAAGCACTTTCCATCGTTGATTTTTTCCAAAACCTACTGGAACTGCTAGTTTATGAACTCTACTTTGAGGCTTCGATGAAAACCCATGGCTGTGAAGTGGCCAAGCACCTCACCGAGCTTCCTGATATTTCAGATGTCCCTGAAGATAAAGAAAAGTACAGGCTGATCTTTAAAACGCATAAAGACCTCACAAGACCAAGTCACCCCATCATGACGGTCTTTGTAAGCGCCACTAACATTCCCGAGATTAAATTGATAGAAGAGAGCCTTTGAAAAAGATCACTTCCATAACGCTAGAAAATTATCGTGCCTTTTATGGTAAATATGACCCTATTCTACTTGAAAATGGAGAAAACGTTCTAATCTATGGAGAAAATGGCAGTGGCAAGTCTTCGTTATTTAAGGCGCTGCGAGATTTTTTTGTTCGATCTGATAGTGCGTTGCCTCAATTTGTTACCCATCATCACAACGGAGGAAATCCAGGTGAAATTAAAGTATCCTTTACAGATTATGACCCTGCCAATGGTACGCTTATAGATGGCACTACGACAGAGCATGCTCTGAACGATAGGGCATTTCAGAACAGCCAGCCTTTTATACAGAATGCTAATCTTATAAAAGGCTTCATGGATTATCGCAGGCTGCTGGATGTCTATTATCATAAAGATGAGAGACCTGATCTCTTTGAGTTTGTGGTTGACAACCTGCTTAAAAATTATTTCATAACGGGGTCAAGAGTCAAAATCAGTGAAAAGTGGGCGTCTGTTGAAAAAGGCCTTTTTGATTCATTTAGTAGGAGAGATTTAGATCATAAACAAGCCATTGCTGACCTGCCCACCTTTGAAAGTAACCTGCGTAATTCACTTGATGCTATTTTTACTACACTCAATACATTTCTGCAGAACTATTTCCAATCCGGTCTGGAGGTGCATTACGATTTGTCTCGAATGGACTTTACCTATAACCGAAAAAAATCGAACTGGAAGGTTAAAAAAGACCTAAGATTAAATATTAGCCTGAATGGGCTGGCCCTATTAGGTTATGGGGATACTCTAAACGAAGCCCGGATGTCCGCTCTGGCCATATGTCTTTATCTAGCGGCTCAGAAAAATGTAGCGCAAGCTGTTCCCTACAAAATCATTTTTCTGGATGATGTATTTATAGGACTTGATTCAGGCAACCGAATTCCACTTACAAAAATATTGGATCAGGAGTTTGCCGACTACCAGCTATTCATAACCACTTATGACCGACACTGGTTTAATATGGCCAATAGAGTGTTTTCCAATTCTATCCATTCAAAATGGAAGTCTTTTGAATTCTATAGTACACCAGAGCCTATCGGTATCTATATTATCGACAAGCCATTGCTGATAAATAATGAGACAGAATATGCAAAGGCGGTAAAATACCTCCACAACGAAAACGGCCCTGATTATCCTGCTGCTGCCAATTATTTTAGAAAAAGTATTGAAGCAATGTTAACCGATCTGTTGCCTCCTCATGAAATAAGGAATGAGGATTTTTCTAGGATTGAAAACTATAGGCTCAGTGACCTCATTAAATGCGCAAAAAATTTCCTTTCAAAAATAGATGATGTCATTGGCTTGGGGTTGGTCATTAGACTAGATTCATACCTTCACTCCTTGTTACACCCGCTGTCGCACAGTAATTTGGCTTCTCCGGTTTATAAGGCCGAATTATTAGAAGTTGAGAGGGTAGTTCCTTTACTGAAGAATCACCTTCTTTCTATCAATGATCAATACCACCTATTTATCTCAATGAATGAAAAATACGATCTCACTTTTCAAGTCAACCCTAATCATACAGGGCATTTTAAATTGAGAGCGGAAGAAAACCACTACTTATACAAAGACACGAATGGCGCTATTCAAGTATCATCCGGGAAGTGTAGGTGTGTGTATAGTTTTGATATCATTAACGGTACAAAACAAAACTCAAGTACCCCATCTTCAGGTGACCCTAAGTACACTTATTTGTCAATATCCAATAGTTACAGTAGTATCTATAACTATTTAATAACTCAACCAGCAACAACTCATTTAGTAGCCGCACCAAATCCCTTTCTAGAACTAGCCTATACTCCTAAAGGAGGGATACAAACCACAATTGAAGATTACAAGAATTCTCTAGCTTGGTAAATAAACAAACATGATGAAACCACTCAATGTCATTTACAAATACGGTCACTTTTACGACACAAAGACTAATCAGCGAGTATTGATTAAGGATGGGGAAGAGCTGGTGCTAGTTGTGCGATCTGCTGCTGCTTTATTGCAGAATGATCCACTTAACGAAATACACAAACCGAGAACTGCCAAAGAAATAGAACAGGACATTGAAAGGCTCGATCATTTTCAATGGCATAAGAAAATCTTATCAAAAGGAGACAAACTATACTTTACTATCAACTCTCAAATTCTAACCTCAGATGATCAAGAAAAAATCAAGGTTGAATTTGAAACCGAGCTATTGGAAGACCTCTACTACTATAAAACTACTTCCGTAAGTCTTGCTTCTTGCAATTGTATTGTAAATAGAATTGTTGCTGGCAACCTACTCTTTTTTGAGCCTATTAATGCTGGCTCACTCAACGAAGCCCATAACAGAACATTTGTCCATTATTTTTCAAAATATGGTCAAGGTACTTCACAGGCCAATAATAAATTCCGACTGCCTAATAAAGAAAAACTGGTTACTTTAATGACTAAGAAATAGCATTTCGAGTTGAGCTTGCAAAGCCTGATAATCTTTTGGAATGATAAATGCTATTCATGATTCCAAATGGAAAAACTACCATCTCAACATCCTGTAACTCGTTTTGTGCATTGGCTCCGTGAGCGACTTGAAGCAATTCTTAATCATCCGGTTACTCAGTTTATCCTTCGCTTTAGTGAGGCTATAATAGGTTTAGGCGAGCTAAATGAAACGTTAGCCAAGCTTGAAGGCAAGGTCAGAAGAAAAGTAAATCAATTCGGTGATGCGCTGGCTAACAAAATCAATCGTTTTCAAAGGTTGATTTTTTGTGTTTTGGTGAACGTGATAGTGCTGGCATATTTCGCGGGTAAGTCGAATGCTATAACGATTGAGGAATGGTGGCTTACTTTCAGCCAACATGAAGGCTTATTTATAAAATTCCTTGTTGCCACCTTTATCGCTCTTTTTATTACGGAAGTGTTTTGGGTATTTAAAAAGGTTTTTAGACTTGTTCTTACGCTACTTTTTCTTTTTGGACTCTATAAGTTGTTTTGTTGGGCAAGACCCAAAGTAATTGCATGGTTTAATACCCAAAATTCTACTGAATTACCAGAATAAAAGATTCTACTTTGTGCTCTGCAGTTTTAAAACAATCGTTACCCTTAGTATTTCTTAGGCATAAAAAAACCGAAAAAGTCTTCCCGATATAAAAGACAGCTTCTTTCGGTCATTTCTAAGTCTAGCGTCTTCCAAATTCCCTCAGAAAGACGGTGGAAAAATTGCGTAAAACTTAATACCAATTCCAAAACGATCAATCTGTTTTTAAGACTGAACTCTCGGATAAGTCCTTTCTCGTTTTTTTACTGAATAGAGTTTCTACCTAAATCTTCATGGGCAGCTACCCAGTCTAGCGAAGAAATGGCGGCTCCAAGAGAAATTTCACCAGCCAAAACTACGCCTGCAATGATTTCAGCAAGTTTTTTTGCCTTTCCAGTAC
>JBLIKG010000050.1:0-11443 GCA_047636255.1 Roseivirga sp.
CAAATCTTTGACTATGTTTAAAACCTATACTTTTCCGAGCGTCTTTGAAGGAAATAATACCGACTTAAAAAACGTATCCCCTGACCTAATTAATGGTTTGAAAATTTTCCATAATGGAGAAGGATATGTTATTGGTAATCTGGCACTTACTGAAGGAGTTTCACCTCATAGAAATATCAATAGTGCTCCAAATGAATTAGACTACCATATTCTGCTAAAAGCAGCGCTTTTAATAGCTAATCAAAAACTAGGTAACCCAATTACCATTACAACTGGGTTCCCATTCTCAACTTTTCAGTTGTACAAAGAAACTTCAGCGAGTTTAATCAATGGTCAACATATTGTTGAATACGATGCTGCAACTTTTGGTGGAGGTGTCAAGAAAAACGTTCAAGTTGAAGAAGACAATGTTCAAGTCATTTCTGAGGTAATTGGCTGTACTATTGCGATCAGAAAAGGTCCAATGAAAGTTCAAGGCAACTTCTTTGTAATGAGTCTTGGTTACGGAACATTAGAGGGCCTATTAAGTACAGAGGGTGGTATTGTTCAAAGAACTTCCTTATCAACTTATGGCTTACGTTACGCTGTAAACTTGTTAGAAAAGGAATTAGGGAAAGAGCATTATTTCGAACTTAAAACAGAACATCAGATTGATGCTGCCTTCCAAAAAGGAGTTATCTTTTTGAATAGAAAAAGAATTGACATTCGCAATGTTCGTGATAGAGTTTTAAAACAATATTATGAAGATGTAATCTCTCCTGCAATGCGTAAAGCGTTCAATGACAATGACTTTACTGCCAGTCAGACCATGTATCTCGCTGGGGGTGGTGCAGCCTATTCTGCATTAGTAGATTGTTTCAAAGAAGAATTCAAAGATGTGTTAGACCTAGAAGTTGCGCATGAACCTCAATCTTTAGCGAGTAGAGGTTATTGTATAAATTCTGCCCAACTCAATGGTGGAGTAAAAAGCACTGCTGTCGGTCTAGATATTGGAAATGCCACTACTGTTGTTTCTCTTTTTGATGATAACAATAGTGACGTTCAATCTTCTTCAATCCCGTCAGAATATTAATTTAAAGCGCTTATGGCTGCTTCAATTACCCCATCTACTCAGATTACTCAGATTAAAGAAGGTTCGATTATATCGGGCAATCTAAAATCAAAACAGAGTATTCGTGTAGATGGACATATTACCGGTGATCTACTTTCTGATGAAAAAATCATCGTTGGAATTCATGGTGAGATTGGTGGTAATTTGAGAGGTACCGATATCACGATAGAAGGCTTTGTTAACGGTGATGTCATGTCAAAAGGAATCGTTCACATTACCGCTAAAGCGCGTATTTTCGGTAAAATTTACGCAAAAGAGATTTCTATAGAAAAAGGCGCAGAACTGAATGGCAAGTTGAACATAGGCAAGAATATTGAGATTCCTGAACTCAATACTTCTTCTCCTTCTCGATCTAGCAAAGAAACCATTCACAAGGTTGCTCCTAACATCGATAAGAAAGACAATTACGGATCTGTAGCCTGGTAAATCCAGGCTTTTTTATTTTCTCCTTTTCCTCTCTCCTTTCAAAGCCTATATTTGAGCACCCATTTCGAATAATATACATGAGTGAATTAATCAAAGAATTACAATGGCGCGGTATGATCCATGATATCATGCCCGGAACTGAAGAACAGTTGGATAAAGAGATCACGACAGGCTATGTGGGTTTCGACCCAACAGCTGATTCACTCCATATTGGTAACCTCGTGCCTGTTATGTTACTAGTCCATTTACAGAAAGCTGGACATAAGCCAATCGCTTTAGTGGGTGGCGCTACAGGAATGGTGGGTGATCCATCTGGAAAATCTGCAGAGCGCCCTCTCCTTTCTGAAGAAGATTTAAATCATAACCTCGAAGGTCAAAAAACGCAATTGATGCAATTCCTAGATTTTGACTGCGGTGAAAACTCAGCCGAAATCGTCAATAACTATGACTGGTTTAAGAATATTAGCTTTTTAGGTTTCATCCGAGATGTAGGCAAACACATCACGGTTAATTATATGATGTCGAAAGACTCTGTGAAAAACAGACTAGAAAGTGGTATGTCATTCACCGAGTTCACTTATCAATTGGTGCAAGGCTATGACTTTCTTCATCTTTATGAAAACAAGAATTGCAAAATTCAAATGGGTGGTTCGGATCAGTGGGGAAACATTGTTACTGGAACTGAATTAATCAGAAGAAAAGCCCAAGGCGAAGCTTTCGCAATGACGGCTCCTTTGATTAAGAAAGCTGATGGTACAAAATTCGGTAAATCTGAAGGTGGTAATGTTTGGCTCGATCCAAAGAAGACTTCACCCTACAAGTTCTACCAATATTGGTTGAATACATCAGACGAAGATGCGGCTAACTTTATCAGAATCTTCACTTTACTCTCTCACGAAGAAATTGAAAGTTTAGAAGCCAAACATGCTGAAGCGCCTCATTTAAGAATTTTACAAAGTGCCTTAGCTGAGGACATCACCACAAGAGTACATTCAGTAGAAGATTTGGCCACTGCTATCAAAGCTTCAAATATCCTTTTTGGTAAATCGACAACTGAAGATTTGGCCTCATTGGACGAAGACACATTGCTTTCAGTTTTCGAAGGAGTGCCTCAAGTAGAAATAAGCAAAGCTGAATTAGATAGCGCTGAAAACGCCATTGATTTACTTTCTGTGGTCACCAAAGATCAAATTTTCACTTCAAAAGGAGAAGCCAGAAGAATGCTTCAAGGCGGTGGAGTTGCTATCAACAAAGTCAAAGTGGAGGGTTTAGATAGCAAACCTGAAATAGATTTACTTCAGAGTAAATACTTCTTGGTTCAAAAAGGGAAAAAGAACTACTATCTTGTGGTAGTTGGTTAAACCTTTGGTCAACTTCATTTTTTATATACTCATACACGCCTAAGGGCATCATGGAAGACAGCTACAGACATAAAGGAATGCGCAGGCAGCTGCTTAAAATTATCCGTGAAAAAGGGATTAAAGATGAGCGCGTTTTAGCTGCAATTGGTAAAATTCCTAGGCACTTTTTCTTTGAAAATGCGCTAGTAGAACATGCCTATCAGGATAAAGCCTTTCCTATTGGTGAAGGCCAAACCATTAGCCAACCGTACACCGTAGCCTTTCAAAGCGAACTCCTTCAAATAAAACCTGGGGATAAAGTATTGGAAATTGGAACAGGTTCTGGCTACCAGGCCATAGTGTTATTAGAATTAGGCGCTGAAGTATATACCATCGAATACCAAAAGAAACTCTACGAACACACCCGCTTCTTTTTGCCCGATATGGGATACAATGCTCATTTTTTTCAAGGGGATGGGTCTTTGGGTTTATCCAAACATGCACCTTACGATAAAATCATTGTGACGGCTGGTGCACCTACTGTACCCGATGCACTCATTGATCAATTAAAAGTAAACGGTTGCTTAGTAATTCCTGTTGGCAACGCTAAAACCCAACAAATGCTAAGGTTAACCCGACTGGAAGGAAACAAATTGCGTAAAGAAGTATTCCACGATTTCAAGTTTGTCCCCCTACTTGGAGTAGATGGATGGAAAAATTAAAAATAATTAATTAACATATATTTATATATAAACATGTTTATTTTTTCATGTATAAATTACGAAAATATGGCTGTACTTACTTAAAGCAAACTTAGATTTGCACTGAATTCAATATTATGGCTGTCAAACAAAAAACTTCGATCGAGTCTACCGTTACCATGACGGAGCTTGTACTCCCAAACGATACCAATACACTTCATAATCTTATGGGTGGAAAACTGATGCACTGGATGGACATCAATACTGCCATTTCTGCACAAAAACACTCTAACAGAATTGTTGTTACCGCCTCAGCAGATAATATATCTTTTGGTAAACCCATCTCATTGGGCGATGTAGTAACACTTACTGCTAAAGTCACGCGTTCGTTCAATTCATCGATGGAAGTATACTGTGAGGTTTGGGCTGAAAGCATACCTTCAGGAAAGAAATTCAAAAGTAATAGCGCCTACTTTACTTTTGTGGCTGTAGATCAAAGCGGGAGACCCATAGATGTCCCAGAATTAGTACCAATAACAGACGAAGAAAAGGAGCAGTATGCCGGAGCGCTTCGCAGAAGACAATTAAGACTTGTGCTTGCCAAAAGAATGAAACCAGAAGATGCCACAGAATTAAAAAGCATTTTCTTTACAGAATAATTATGACTTTAATCTCTATTGATTAGATTAATTCATTGATTGAATATTATGTCAGAAGACCTCTCCTTTTTAGCCCATTTCATTACTGAAGATCTTTACTTGATTAAAGAAGAAAGATCTATTGTAGAAGTGACAGCAGTTGTTGAGCCAGCTAAGACTGTTCAACCTATAGTTGAAGTCAATTCAGCTGAGGAGAAAACTGCTCAAGTTGAAGAAAAAGAACAAATTTACATTAAACCACTTCCTACAGAAGGCCATAACCTCAAACATTGTTTAATCTTCTTTGAATCCTCCCAAAACAATCTTGAGGCTTCTAAAAAAGCCTTTTTACTTAAAATATTAACTGCTGTAAAGCGCGGTGTAGACGATGTATTACTCGTTAATGTTAAAGAAGCATCCAAGGAGCAAATTGACGCAGTATTAAGCGAATTTAATCATAGACACGTATTAGCCTTTGCCACCACCAAATTAGACTCCATTATTTCAACTCCTCGTTATGAGGTAAAAGAAGACGCTAAGAAATTCTACTTGAAAGCTGATGATTTAGGGAAAATCGAAGAAACTGTCGAACTCAAAAAATCACTTTGGGCAGGTCTTCAGAAAATGTTCCTTTAAGGCTTATTTCACCTCGTTATGCTTGAACTTGATTTTGAAATAAATCAAAACAAGGCTGAGTATTGAAATGATACCATTTGCGATAATCACTGGCAGCAAATCCAAAGCAATTCCATAAACAAGCCAAACTATCGTACTGCTAAATACAATCAAGAGCATTCCCATACTTAAATCCCCTGCGCTTTTGATTTGCCAAGTCCGCACAACTTGTGGAATAAATGTAATACTGCTGAGCAAGGCTCCTAACAGCCCCATAACTTCGATAAACTCCATGACCTTTGATTTAAGCAGAAATTTATAATAATAAATTGAAAGATCATTTAACCTTATGAATCTCTAGCTGGTATTTCATTCATAGCGAAGCTACACCATCATCAGGAGCTTCGCCTTCGGCAACTCTGTAAATTCTATAAACTCTATCTGCACCTTCATGATAGCTATCATAGCTCTTTTCAAAAGAGACATATTTGAAAATCTGTAGACAA
Source organism: Roseivirga sp. (assembly GCA_047636255.1). Lineage (GTDB taxonomy): Bacteria > Bacteroidota > Bacteroidia > Cytophagales > Cyclobacteriaceae > Roseivirga. The sequence continues at coordinate 5,338 of JBLIKG010000050.1, forward strand.
GCCACCATAGATAGCGCTAAGCCGAAAATATTTATTAACGAGAACAGCTTGTTTCTCTTTAAGTGGCGGATAGCAATAAGGATGTTGTTTTTGAGCATGGCTGTTTTGAGTTTATTGGTGGCGAAGCGAATCAACTGGGTTAGAAAAAGTTGATTTGACTGAGTGAAAAGAAACTGTAATGACAACCACCAAAAAACAAATAAGGGTAGATAACAAGAAAATATCAGCCGTAATAGAAGCGCGATAAGCAAAAGCAGAAAGCCATCGATCCATGGTATAATATGAAATGGGCAGAGACAAGACTGTGCTCAGTACGATTAACCAAATGGTTTGTCTATTTAGTAGAATCAGAATATCAGAGAAACCAGCTCCTAATACTTTTCTGATACCAATTTCTTTAGTTCGGTTCGCCATATTTATTCCTGTTAACCCGAAGAGTCCAATGCAAGCTATGACTACCCCCAATACAGAAGCCACATTAATAATTTCTTTCCATTTTTGACCGTCTTTATATCGGCTATCAAGATAACTGTCTAAGAATTTCACTTCCAATTGATCATTAGGAGCCACTTGATCAATTACCGAATGAATGGCGGCTAAGCCAGCTTCAATCTTTGATGGATGCAAACGCACATACAGCGTGGACAACTCTGTTTTATCTACCAAATTAAAAATGATGGGGCCAATTGACTTTTGAAGTGATTCGAAATGAAAGTCCTGAGCTATCCCCTTGGTATCTTTCATCCATTCATTGAATTGAAGACTGTCTTGTTTTAATAAATTATAAAGGCTGATGTTAAGAATACCTTTTCCTTTTTGTTCTTCAAATGTGAAGTCTTTGTCGAATGAATTACCTTCTAAAATTGGAATACCCATGGTTTCAAAAAAGCCGTATCCCACTCTGACACGGGTAATTCTATGCTCTGTAGAGGTAATAGTCATGTTAGCATAGCTCCTTCCACCACCTGCGAAAAGTCCGCTCGCGGCCGAATACGAATCAATTGAAGGTTCATTGGCCAAGGCCTGCCCAAACAAATCAGCCTTGCCCCAAACATCGTCCACATAAACAATATGCTCCTTATCAAAGCCTAAATCCTTATTGCTGATATACTGAAACTGCTTTCGCATGGTCAGGCTCATGGAAATGAAGAACAAACAAAGCACAAACTGAAAAACGACCATGGACCTGATCAACACAGGTTTTATTTTATAAGTAGAGTTACCCTTGAGTCCATTCATAACCTTAAATCTTGATAACACTTGCGCAGGGTAAAAACCGGCTAAAAAAGCCAATAAAATGGCGAAAATTAAACTAAATAATATGATCTGAAATACATCAAACAGACTCAATTCAATTGATTTCCCAGCCAATTGATTAAATTTAGGTAAGCAAAATTGCATTAAAGTAAAGCCCCCCAAGACAGAAAATACAGAAATCAAAAGTGCCTCTATATAAAATTGAGCATTCAAATGACTTCTATTGGCACCCATCACCTTACGAACAGCTACCTCTAGCTGCCTTCCTCCCGAAGAAGAAACACTAATGGATAAATAGTTGATACACGCAATTAAAAGTATCAAAGCAGCGATACCAACAAGTATAATTGAGTACAATGGAGAAGAACTCTTTATAAAATCAATAGAAGTGTCAAAATATAAATCACTGATTGGTTTCAAACCATAATCTACCACAGGGTTGTTCTCAGATAATTTCAGGGCTTCTCTTCTTTGAGAGATAGCATCAGGAAAGCGCTCTTTGTAGATTTCTGACACCTTTTGGCTGACGACTGATGCTTGATCCGCATTCTCCAATAACAGGAAACAACTGATGGCATTGTAATGCCAGTTTTCTTGAAAATTATTGAAATAATAAGAATTCTCAATAGGGACAACAATTCCCAATGGTAGTACCGTATTTTGAGACATAGCTAAGACTCCAGTCACTATGAATGGTCGTGGATTCTCTCCCTCTAATGTGATCGTTTCCCCAATCACATTCGTTCTACCAAAGTACTTAATGGCTATCTCCTCAGTAATTACCGCATCGTTAATATTGCTTAAAGCAGACTTGGATTGCCCCTGAATAAATGAATAGGTAAAGGCTTCAAAAAAGACTTGATCAACGTAATTAATAGACTCGTTGAATACAACACCGTCTATTTTTATATTTCCATAGTTATTTTCTATTCTAATTATATCCTTAATTTCCGGAATCTTTTCACTTAACATTTTAAGCAATGGGAGATTATGGGAAGTAGTCTTTTGAACGCCTAAGTTTACACCGTACTTCAATAGTCCTGGCTCAAGTATGGGGTTGTCTTGCTTGTAATCAATTTGATAAAGCAACTGTAATTGATCACCTTTTACATGAAAACGATCATAGCTCAATTCGTCTTTCACAAATAAATAAACTAATAGCGTTATCATCATTGCGAGAGAGAGTCCTACAAAGTTGATGATGCTGTACAACTTACGTTTCGACAGATTTCTAATTGACATTTTAACGTGATTCCTCAGCATATCTCTAATTCGATTTACTAATAAAGTATTCTTTTTAACAAGCGCAAGAAACAGATACTTCATTCCTCAATCACTTGATTATTTTATTACTGCATTCATTTAAGTGCCTATAACCATGCCTAAATTTTAACTACTTGTTTATCAATAATTTACAAAATATCATAGCCCATTCATCAATATTTTTGTTTTAAAGTGGCACGTAACGTGTGTCATATTGATACATTTCATACCTTTAAAATTCACAGCATACTATTCGCAGAAATGTCAAAAGTTGAAGGTAAAATTTTAGTATTAGACGATGATCAAGGAGTGCTTTTTACAGCCAATATGATCTTGAAGCAATATTTCAAAACTGTCATCATAGAGAAGGATCCAGCCAAACTTGACTTTCATTTGAATCAGCATGACTATGACGTCATCGTACTTGATATGAACTTCTCTTATGGGCTTACAAGTGGCAAAGAGGGAATTAAACTACTCAAAAAAATTCTTTTAAAAGATCCTCACGCACATGTTTTAATGAATACAGCCTACGGTGATATTGATATCGCTGTAGAAGCCATGAAAGAAGGTGCTGTTGATTTCTTAGTAAAGCCATGGCCAAAGGAGAAGTTGCTTTCAACTGTTCAAGCAGTATTTGAGCTCAGTAAAAGCCGAAAAGAACTAAGTCAACTTAAATCCGGGCAAAAAATTCTACTTAATGATCAGCAACGGGAATTTGATGAGATCATCTCTGAAAGTCCTGCAATGCGACCAATTTTCCACGCCATAGAGAAAGTATCGAAAACTGACGCAAATGTCTTAATTCTTGGAGAAAACGGAACTGGTAAGGAATTGATCGCACGAGCCATCCATAATCAATCCTTAAGGGCAGATAATAACTTCATAAAAGTGGACTTAGGTGCCATATCAACATCTCTTTTTGAATCTGAATTATTTGGTCACGTGAAAGGAGCTTTTACCGATGCCAAGGAAGATCGTCTGGGGAGATTTGAAATGGCAAACAATGGCACACTCTTCTTGGATGAGATTGGAAACCTAACACTTTCACTTCAAGCCAAACTACTTACAGCACTGCAATTCAAAGAGATAAGTAGAGTTGGCTCTAACAAAGTAGTTCCTTTAAATATTCGATTGATTTGCGCTACTAACATGCCTCTTTATGACATGGTAAAGGAACATGAGTTTAGACAAGACTTACTTTATAGAATCAATACTGTTGAAATTAAGCTACCGCCACTCCTTAATAGAAAAGAAGACATTGCCCCTCTGACCAAACATTTTTTGGCCTTGTACACCAAAAAATATCAAAAGGAAAAGATGAGGCTGAATGAGACTACCTTGAATAAATTATTAGCCTATAGTTGGCCTGGTAATATCCGAGAATTACAACATTCGGTTGAAAGAGCAGTAATTATGGCCAATTCAACTGTTTTAGTTCCTGAAGATTTCTTGTTGAGAGATGATGCCCAGGTTCAATCTATTTCTGACCAGAGCTTTAACATGGAAGATATGGAAAAAGTAACCATTCAGAATGCGGTGAGAAAAGCGGGTGGCAATTTAACCCAAGCAGCAAAAGAACTTGGTTTGGGAAGAAGCACACTTTACAGGAAAATGACAAAATACGGTCTCTAAAATTGCAATAAATATAGTAGATTGGAATGCATTTAACTTTTGCACCCGCAACACCAAAACAGCATATATGCGCGTATTCATAATTTTAAGCTTGCTTTGTCTTGTAAGTTTTTCAGCTTTTGGTCAGCGTAGTATTGATGAAATTCATGATCGCATTAAAGACAATCAATTGGCTGATAAGGAGTTTAATTGGAAGCTTTTTGGTACTTTGAATTTTGAGGTGGCTGGAACTCAGAATTCTGGTGAATTCAGGTTGAATGTTGAAAAAGGAACTACCGTAAGAATGTATTTAATTTCTAAAACAGACTGTATTCCCTACTTTGATGTGCGCGACCCTCAAACTCGCTATATCTTCGGCTCAAGTGATCGGGCCAGTTTAGAAACGCAAATAGATGACTTTAAAGCCATCACAGCTTTGTATACCTATGAGCAAGATGCCTCAATGAATATTCGTTTTGGCGTGCGTTGGGGTTGTCCTAAAATGCTCAGAACTAAGCTTAAGCTTCTCGTTTTTTATAATAAAGACAAATAATGAAACAAAAGTACTTTCGTATTTACGTGGTACTACACATTGCAGGACTGTTAGTACTTGGCTACTCAGGAGCGTATATACTGTTTGAAACTCATTTCTGGTTAGCCTCAATTTGGGTCTTTCTAGCTTTTTCCTTATTACTGATTAGCCTTATTGGCTATGTTGAGCGTTCAAAACGTGATCTGGCCTATTTTTTACTCTCGATCAAGCAGCGCGATTTCAGTAATAACTTTCCCTACAAGAACAAAAAAGAGCTTAATTATGCGTTTGATCAGATCAACGCGGTGCTTAAAGACCTGAGGAACGAAAAGGCATCGAATTACCTCTATTTACAAACAGTAGTTGAACACGTGAGCGTTGCTGTGATTTGCTTTGACGAGAGAAATAAGGTTCAATTGCTGAACAGGGCCGCTAAAGAACTATTTCAAAAGGAGCACTTGACTTCGATTAATTCGTTAGCCACTATTTCTGAAGAAATTACCAACATAATTCATTCTACTCAAAGTAACAGCAAGGAATTAGTCAAGGTAAAAATTGGTAATCAGTTCAGGAATCTTTCAATGTTAGTGACAACTTTCAAACTTCAGGAAAAGTCATTTAAACTGGTTTCTTTTCAAGACATTAAAAATGAATTAGAGGCTCAAGAAATGGAATCTTGGCAACGATTGATTCGGGTTTTGACTCATGAAATCAAGAATTCAGTGATTCCAATTTCAACACTTTCAGAAGTAACGCTTCAGCTGATAAAGAATGAAGAACAACAGTATGCACAACATAACTTAGAAGCATATCAAGACATTATTGGTGGTTTAGAAACCATTGAATCACGAAGTAAAGGCTTAGCTCACTTTGTAAACACCTACGATCAACTGACCAAAATGCCAAAGCCTAAGTTGATAGCTGTGGATTTATCTAAGTTGATTCACAGGCTTATCAATCTATTTAAGTCTGATTTCGAGACCTTAGGCATTGATCTTAAACTAGAAGTAGCGGAAGCCCTTCAAATTGAAGCTGATCCTGATCTGATTGATCAAGTGCTCATTAATCTTTTAAAGAACGCTATGGATGCTGTGAAGGATCAGACCGTAAGACGGATCAATATCAAAGCAAATTATGATGGAAATGGAATTAATGTTGAAGTGATTGACAACGGAAATGGGATTCCTGATGAAATACTTGAGAATATCTTTGTGCCCTTTTATACCACCAAACAAGGAGGCTCAGGCATAGGGCTTTCCATTTCTAGGCAAATTATGAAACTACATAATGGGAGTCTTACCGTAGGTTCCACCTCTAAAGTTGGAACAGTCTTTAAGTTACAATTCTAAAATAAAAAGCGATCCCAAAAGAGTGAGAGGGATTCTGAAACGAGTTCAGAATGACCGCTAAATTTTGAGATCGCTTTGTTTTAAATAATAG
>JBLIKG010000051.1:0-11366 GCA_047636255.1 Roseivirga sp.
AGTATTGCCTTATGAGATTCTTAAAATTCCCTTAAATCGTATGAACGGTAATGACTTGGGCTTGTATTTCGTCTTGTCTAACCGCTTAAGCTGCTAACTCATCGAATACTTCGGTTCATTCATCGAAAACCAAGGTTAGAAGATATTTATCTATTTACTTTTATAATTCACAGAGAAGGATTTTTCAAATCATCAAAGTGTTTTGGTTAAAGCTTACCCAGACGGGGTAAGCTTTTTAATTTTATAGGTCTGAGCAATTTTTCAAGACCATTCACTTTGATCCCTGAAATAAGTGCATTTAAGTGTGCTTTATTTATATACGCGAAACCCTCCTTCGCCAAATCAATATTTCATCCCATTTTGACTATTCTCCTCTAAAAGTAGTGTCCCTTGCACCCAAGTTTTGTCTGTAAGAAGTGCTATTGCTGTCTATTAAAATCAATGTGAATTCGAATAAAATCTTTCAAGAAGTAGATCCCACCTATCAGTTGATTGATTTGAGCTTTCAACTAAAAATTACTGACAGCATTTATGTTAAGAATGTTGCTGAACAAGAGTAGTTAATCAGTTCATTAACGAGCCTTTTGATAAAGAATAAAGTCAATCGTTGTTATTTATTCATTCATGGCTGATTAATGTTCATTCATCGAAATTTTAGTTTTCAACACAGAGGGCGGAGTATTTTTGAATGCGGTTGATAAAAGACATTTAAGAATACAATGTTTTGGCTGGAAAGCTCATTCCACAGGGGTTAGCCTTCTTTATTTAATTAAAATTAATACTGAGAGATGAAAGTGAAGCAAAATAATCTTATCTACAGTGTGAAATTGGATCCTGTTTTTTTTGAGTACAGACTCAAAAATTCGATCGTAAAAAGTTTGTATGAACTAATAAATTTCAACACTTATATCGCAATACCTCTGAACATAATACTTAATTGCGAAATCAAAAAAGCTTGGATTGGACATATAATATCTTTTTCTATTCTGGAATACTCTACCCGCAGAACGGCTACTTTTAAAACGAGGAAACTGCACAGTATCTGGCTTTTCAATAATAAGATAAGTGCTGTTTTGCAGCAAGAGATAGATAACTCCAATAGGTTTAACCCATATTATCAAATGAATAGGCCCCCAATAAAGGATGTGTACTTATTGGCCGGCAATGTGACTCTTCAGGCCTGTTGAATATAAATGTCTAGATAAGCAACATTTTCGTTAAAATCGCTTACTTAGCTTAATCCATTGGCTCGATTCTGTATTTTATTATTAGTTGTTAAACCTACCTTGTTTTAAAGGACGAAGTAGATCATCCAATCCATTCACTTTGATCTCGTAAATAGTAGAAAGGAGCATGCCCAATTTGCCCGCAGGGAATCCTTCTTTGGCGAACCATTCAAGGTAATAAGTGGGGAGATCGCATAAAGTAGTGCCTTTGTATTTTCCAAAAGGCATTTTCATTCTTACCAAATCTAAGAGTAATTGCGGGTTTGGGCCTTGCATCAGATTCAATACGTTTCAAAAACCATTTCAGGTTCTTCTACATCCACAGTTCCGTTTTCGTTGATTGATCGTAAAGTGACCACTTTAAGTTCGTTAATCAACATCGGGTCGTATTTGGCTGCGACTCGGATATAGTTTTCTGTAAAGCCGTGCATCATCCCATTTTCAATATCATCTTCGAAAAGGACAGTTGCCGTAGTTCCTAAATTTTGTCTATAGAAATGCTGTTTCTTCTTTTCTGAAAGTATTCTAAGCATTTTTGAGCGTTCTTTTCTTTCCTTCAAAGGAATACGCCCTTCCATTTCTGGGGCAGCAGTATTTGCTCTTTCAGAATAAGTAAATACGTGGAGGTACGAAATGTCCAGCGCGTTCAAAAAGTTATAGGTATCTAAGAAATCTTCGTGCATTTCACCAGGGAAGCCTACAATTACATCCACACCAATACAGCTATTGGGCATGAGCGTTTTAATTTTATTGACTCGATCAATATAAAGTTCACGCAAATAGCGCCTTCTCATATTGCGAAGTGTCTTATTATTGCCCGATTGCAGCGGAATGTGGAAATGTGGAACAAATCGTTTGGAGCTAGCTGCATACTCTATAATTTCATTGGTAAGCAAATTAGGCTCGATTGATGAAATTCTAATCCTGTCAATGCCTTCTACCTGATCCATGGCTTTCACCAAGTCGACAAACCTCTCAACTCTTTTGCCTTCCTGGATTCCAAAATCTCCAATATTCACTCCGGTAAGCACGATTTCCTTTACATCCGTTCGTGCAATTTCATAAGCAGATTTTAGAATACTTTCTATACTATCGCTTCTGCTTTTACCTCTTGCGAGTGGAATGGTGCAGAAAGCGCAATGGTAATTGCATCCGTCTTGAACCTTAAGAAAAGTACGTGTTCGGTCGTTGATAGAATAAGCATTGTTGAATACTGTCGCTTCTTTTATTTCGGAAGCTAAAACCCTCGTGGTAGCGGGTTTTACAAAATCATCGAGTAATTCAATGAGTCTAAATTTTTCGGCTGCCCCTAGCACAGCGTCAACACCTGGTATCTCAGAAATTTCCGTAGGCTTTAACTGAGCATAACAGCCAATAATAGCAACGAATCCATCAGGGTTAACAGTTTGTGCTTCCCTTACAATTTTCGCGCACTTTTTATCAGCGTTTTCAGTAACTGAACAAGTGTTAATAATAAAGATGTCAGGAGATTCAGAAAAACCTACCTTTTTATAACCCTTCTCCTCGAATTGTCGAGAGATGGTGGAGGTTTCTGAAAAATTCAGTTTACAGCCTAAGGTATAGAATGCTACTTTTCTCATTTGCGCTTGCAAAGCTAACGATTAATGAACTCAAATAGAAGGGTAATTCATTTGAAATTGAAAAGGGTAATCTTTGTTGCAATCGTTTGTTTTGGGTTTGAAAATATCGTTGTATGGTGTGTTATTTTGTTTTCGCTCTCTATTTTGGATAAAATATCAGCAGTTCTACTAGAATTTTATGTATTTCTGCTAATTTTGAACTGAATTTTAAACCAACTTATCAATAATCATGTCGAACCAACGTCAACGTGCGCTGAATATAGTTCAAACTAGAACTACAGAGCGTGTTTTTGCCCCAGCGGACAAAATTTCAGATTTCTTTGCAGACGATGTTTTTACTCTTGAAAAAATGAAGGCCAACTTAGCGCCTGATACTTTCAAGAAAGTAGAAGCTGCTATTAAAAAAGGTAAGAAAATAGAAGTAGAAACTGCAAGTGAAGTCGCTTCTGCGGTTAAAACTTGGGCATTATCCAAAGGTACAACGCACTATACGCACTGGTTCCAGCCTTTAACAGGTTCGACTGCTGAAAAGCACGATTCTTTTTTTGATGCACAAAAGGGTATCGAGGTTTTTAAAGGTTCTGCGTTAATTCAGCAAGAGCCAGATGCTTCTTCATTCCCTAACGGTGGAATTAGAAGTACTTTCGAAGCAAGAGGTTATACTGCTTGGGACCCAAGTTCTCCTATCTTCATTTGGGGGCGTACACTTTGTATCCCTACAATTTTCGTTTCTTATACTGGTGAAGCGCTTGATCATAAAGTGCCATTATTGAAAGCAGTTGAAGCGGTTGATAAAGCTGCTACTAAAGTTTGTCAGCTTTTCGATAGAAACGTAACGAGAGTAAATGCATCCTTAGGTTGCGAACAAGAATATTTTGTGGTTGATAAAGCTTTGTTCAACGCTCGTCCTGATTTGGTAATGTGTGGAAGAACAGTTTTTGGTCACCACCCTGCAAGAGGTCAACAATTAGATGATCATTACTTTGGTGCTATTCCAAGTAGAGTTTACAATTTCATGAAGGACTTTGAGATCCAATCTTTGAAGTTGGGTATTCCTGTTTCTACGCGTCATAATGAGGTAGCTCCGGCTCAGTTTGAAGTAGCCCCTTTGTTTGAAGATATTAACGTAGCAACTGACCACAATTCATTAATGATGGATGTGATGAACCGTGTTGCTGAAAGACATGATTTAAAAGTGCTTTTCCACGAAAAACCATTTGCTGGGTTGAATGGATCAGGAAAGCATAACAACTGGTCGTTGATCACGAATACTGGAGTGAACGTTTTCCAACCAAGCTCTAGCGCAAGAGAGAACCTTCAGTTCTTAACTTTCTTAGTGACTACAGTAAAAGCAATTCACGAATACTCTGGTATGTTAAGAGCAAGTATTGCTTCTGCAGGTAATGATCATAGATTAGGCGCAAATGAGGCTCCTCCTGCTATTATGTCTGTTTTCTTAGGTTCGGAATTAAGTAATGTTCTCGATGAACTAGAGAATAATGGAAACATTAAAGTAGATAAGGGAGAGAACATGTACATGAAATTAGGGATTGATAAAATTCCTCAAATCATACTTGACAATACAGATAGAAATAGAACATCTCCATTTGCATTCACGGGAAATAAGTTTGAATTCAGAGCAGTAGGTTCTGATCAGAACGTTGCTGAGCCAATGACTGTCCTTAATTTGATCGTGGCGAAGCAACTTAAGGATTTCCATACAGAAGTATCGCAACTTGTTGATGGTGGAGAAGACAAGAAAATTGCGATTGTTAATGTATTAAGAAAGTACATTAAAGAATCTAAAGCTGTTCGATTCGAAGGTGATGGTTATTCTGAAGAATGGGCAAAAGAAGCTGAAAAAAGAGGCTTGCCAAATATCAAGGATACTTCAAGGGCTTTAGATGCTTATATTTCTAAAACTTCAATTTCTATCTTCGAAGAATTTGCGGTAATGAATAAAATCGAGTTGGAAGCAAGAAATGAAATCCAATTAGAAAATTACATTCTTAAACTTCAAATCGAAGCGAGATTGATAGGCGAAATTGCAATGAACATGATTCTTCCTGTAGGTATTGATTATCAAAATAAATTGATGGAAAATGCTAAGAGCTTGAAGGATTTAGGATTGGATAATGCACACGTGGTTGCTGTTGTTTCTAAAATCAATGGACTACTTGCTACTATTCAAACTAAGGTGACTGAGTTGAACGCAGAAAGAAGTGAAGTAAATAAGCTTGAATCTTCTCATGAGAAAGCCATTGCTTATTGTGATAGAATTAAAGCCAAATACTTCAACGAAATAAGAACAGCAGTAGATAAATTAGAATTGCTAGTTGATGATGACGCTTGGCCATTATTAAAATATAGAGAGATGTTATTCTTGAGATAAGACTAATATTTTTTGCGAAATTTATAACCACTTCTAGCTAGGAGTGGTTTTTTTGTTTTAAGTTTCTTGAGTTATGGCAAAATCGAAATTATTCAAAGGGCTAAAAATTGGATGCCTGTCATGTCTGGTGTTAATCATCGTGCTTTCTCAGGTAGTGAGCAGCTGTGTGACATTTAGCATGAGTGACAAAAAAGTAGATACTTATTTTGAAGATGTGCCGGTTAAACCGAAAAGTGAGTATTATGAAGTAGATGGATATAAAATGCACTTCAAAGTGCTAGATTTAGATAAGCCAGCAACGCTCGTTTTTGTTCACGGTACTCCCGGTTCTTGGGATGCTTTTGTCGATTATTTTAAGGACAGTACACTCTACAATAAGGCGAACATTATATCTGTTGATAGACCAGGTTTCGGCAAATCAAGTTATGGTAAACCTGTTGCTTCTTTAGAAAGACAGTGTCTATTGATGTCAAAAATTTTAGAAAAATATCCTGCTCCAAGAATCTTGATCGGGCACTCTTTGGGTGGCCCTATAGTGGCAAGAATGGCGATGGATCATCCTGATTTAGTTGAGGGCATAATTATGTTAGCACCTGCTATTGCTCCTGACTTAGAACCTAATGAAGATTGGTTTAGAGTTCCTATGCGTTGGCCAGTTATCGAAGGGGTATTCCCTAAAGTAATGAGGGTTTCTAATGAGGAAGTCATCTTTTTGAAAGAAGAACTAGAGCTTATGCTACCACTTTGGAGCGCTATAACTATTCCAAGTATCGTAATTCAAGGAGAGGAAGATAACTTAGTAGCGCCTGGAAATGGACCCTTCGCAGATAGCATGCTTGTAAATGCCCCACATCAAATCATTATGCTCAAAAATCAGAATCATTTTTTACCTTGGAACCAATCTGATTTGGTGAAAAGCACTATTTTGGAGATGCTGGAGTCACTTAAGGCAAAACAATAAGGTTAGACGAAATGAAGAGATTGCTTACTTCAAATTTTCCATTTGTTTTAAAATAGCATCTGCTTCGGCAGTTTTGAGATCACTAGCACGTCTATCTGAATGTGAGAGTTTGTAAGCTTCGTCAATCAGCTTTTTATACTTATCGTTGAGTTTTTCTTTTTCGGATTTTCTTGAAAATAGCCCCATGGTTTACTTTTATTAGAAGAACAGGGCAGAAGGCTAATTGTTCGTTACTCGTTGATTATTTTCAGTTCTCCATCTTGGTAGGTTTCAGTTCGGAGAGTACGTCCATTCCGAGCATAAACCTTCCAATCTCCTTGCTTAACACCATCAACCAATTGCCCCTTACTTAGAGGCCTACTTTTTTCATCGTAGAAAATCCAGTTGCCATTTGGTTTCCCTTTTTCATATGGGCCTTTCGAAAATAGCTCGCCCGAAGGGAAGTAGCTTATTTTTTCACCTTTACCATTAGCAAGATTTCCTGTATCATACTTTTCACCATCTTCATCTGTGAAAGCTGAAACTTTCAGCAGTTTTCCATTGTCCCAAGTTTCATCTTGCATTGCTTTTCCGTCTTCATGAAAATAGCCCCAAAGACCATCTTTTTCACCTAGTTTGAAACTACCAATTGAGGCTAATTCACCATTATTATGGTAAATGAACCACTGCCCTGCTTGTTCTCCGAGTGAAAAATCTCCTTCTGCAATGAGCTTGCCTTCATCATTGAAACTTTTCCAGTTGCCTTCTTTTTTATCGTTTTTTAAAGTACCGAAATCAGAAATCATTCCGTTTTCGTGGTAATACTTCCATAGCCCTGTTCTAATACCTAAGTCGTAAGCTCCTGTTTCTAATACAACTCCGTTTTCATAATATGCTGTGAAAATGCTGTCTTTTAAACCTAATCTATAGCGCACTTCTAGCGCGAGTTGTTTGCTAGCATACCATTCTCTTTCTATGCCAATGGGTTGGTCATCATTATATTTAATCTCATGTGCAACCCTTCCAGATGGATGGTATGTAAGCCATGTGCCAGTTTTCTTCCCTTTTTTGTAAAATTCCTTAATGGAAGGTTGAGTTTCACTGAATTCAAAATACTCCCACATACCGTCTCTTTCTCCTTCAGTGAATTGACCTTTTTCTACAACAAAAGCACCATCGTACTTTAGCCATTCACCATCCAGATATCCGTTTTCATAGTTCGTTTTTATCATCAATAGACCGAAGGAATCAAATTGCTGAAACTTACCTTCTAGCTTTCCTTTTTCGTAATAACTGATGATGTTAGGCTGACTGCTTTCATCATAGCTAAGCCAAGACCCTTCTTTTTGGCCATCTTTAAAATCTCCTTTTTCAAACTTTATTCCATTATCATAAAAAGAAGTCCATTCACCATTGAGTACGTTATTTTTGAAAACCGTTTTTACAGCCGTTAAGCCTTTATTATTAAAAAGTATGTAAAGGCCATCTAAATTATTGTTTTTGAACTGCATACGTGCTCTTTCCATTCGATCATAAAAAATCATCCAGAATCCAGTTTTGCCTCCTTCGATGTAATTTCCTTTCTGCAAATAAGTGCTATCCGCATTGAATGCAGTCCATAGGCCATTCTTCTTACCATCTACCATGTCGCCAATGTAAGTGAGGGATGTGTCTTTAGAAGGGAAAATTAATTCAAAGTATTGCTGCTGGGCAGTTAATTTTAGGAGGGAACTTGAAAAAAGAAGTAAGAGGAGAGTGTAGTTTTTGAATCGCATACTGCTTTATTCGAATTACAATGAATGTTTATTTATTTGGTCAATTCCTTTTATCAAATATTGCGCCAATTGAACATAGAGAGCATACCAAGAAAATCTTGATTACATAATGTAGTTAATTCTTCAATTTGTTTAAGATCATATTTAACAGCTAGTTTAACGAATTTGGAATTTTCATAGTGCTCTTTAATCTGTTTTAGGTTCGTTGTTTTAACAGGGATGAGATTTTTTGGTTCAAATTCAATCAGCCATGGGCTTGAATTTATAGAGTAGCTTAGCCCAGAATTATTCACTCTAACGAAATCTAATTCAGCTCGTTCAAAATAATTTCCGCACATGATCAGGCTCGCAGAAATATAATTACCCCACCACAGTACAACCCGAAAGGTGAAGATGTTTTCTTTGTCAAAATGACTAGGGAAGTCGACTACCCAATAAGGGAGACCACGATAATTTTGGCCTTTATTTATTTTTTTAGGTAAAGCATTAATCGTGGGAGGTAGAATTGTAGGGTTGTTCGCGTGTAGTTCTGCTAATTCGTGCTGATAGTCCAGTAGTAATGCTGATATCTTTTTATCAATTTCCTGTTTTGTAAGTAGGAAAGTAGTATCTGCTAAAACCTTAAACTCCTCTTCGCTTAAACTCCTTGAACTACTCAAATTACCATTTGATTAAAGCCGATGCCCATGTAAAACCACTACCGAAGGCCGCCAAACAAATGATAGCTCCCTCTTTTATTTTACCTTTTTCCCATGCCTCGCTTAATGCAATTGGAATAGAAGCTGCCGTTGTATTGCCGTAATACATGATATTATTGAATACTTTTTCATCGGGCATATTCAACTGTTTTTGGACATAGTTACTAATTCTTAGATTGGCTTGATGAGGTACAAGAAGGTCGATGTCTTCTGAATTCATATTGTTAGCAGCAAGAGCTTCTCCGATCACTTCACTAAACCTCACAACAGCATGTTTAAACACAGTATTGCCGTTCATTGTTAAGTTGAAAGTTTGGCCTTTAATCAACTCTTCTGATAACCTCACTTTTCTACTACTGCCTGGATCACGCACATAAAGTTCTTCGGCATAGTCTCCATCGGCATGCAAATGTGTGGAAAGAATTCCTCCTTCGGTAGGTTCACAAGCTCTGAGAATGGCGGCACCTGCTCCATCTGCAAATATTACAGCACTGGATCTTCCTTCAGTACTTTTGTCAACAGCAGAAGATTGAATTTCTGCTCCAACCACTAAAATGGTTTTATACATTCCTGTTTTAATGAATTGATCCGCGACTGATAGCCCATAAATGAACCCACTACAGGCATTTCTAATATCAAGAGCACCAATGCCTTGAAGCCCAAGCTCACGTTGCATCAAAACACCAGATCCTGGGAAGAAATAATCAGGAGTAATGGTGGCAAAAACTATGAAGTCGATTTCTGAAACATCGATTTTCGCCCTTTCCATAGCTAATTTGGCTGCTTTTGTAGCCATGTTAGCAACGGTGTCTTTGTCTGGATTGAACCATCTTCTTTCATGAATTCCAGTTCTTTCTACAATCCAAGCATCACTTGTATCGATTATTTTCTCAAGGTCTTTGTTCTTGATGATGTTTTCAGGAACATAATGTCCAAGACCAATTATTCTCGAGCTCTTCATGTTTTTGTTATTTGACTTGCCAAATTAAAGAATTATCCTTGAGTTAGAAATCGTTTGCACAGATCATAATTGGGTAAAAATAAAAATTCAACCATTTGTCACAGTCTTCGTTGTTATCTTGCGTTGAAAAAATCTCTTTTGACCTCTATAATAAGTTGGGTAACAAATTACATATCTAAGCGTAATGGCATGTTACAGTATTTTAAAGCAGAGTATGGCAAGAATTAACCCGAGTAGCTTGTTTTTTTTAGTATTAGTTATTTCCACGTCTAGCTGTGAAGTAAAAAGTCCGACTGCGCAAGAAGTGCTGGACAAAGCCATCACCAGACATGGCTTCGATAACGAAGACGACTTTGAAGTAGAATTCGACTTTAGAAATAACCACTTCGAAGCCAACCTTTCAGCCTTGTCATATGTGTTAAAAAGGGTTTCAAAGGATGATAATCAAGTTATTGAAGATGTAATTAGCGGAGAGTCGTTAGTTCATAAAGTGAATAATGAACTTGTAAAACTTGATTCAGAAAAAATGTGGAGGACTTCAAGCGATACGCGATCGGTAGTTTATTTTGCACTGCTTCCATATAGTGCCAATGATGGGGCAATTAGTAAGCACTTAATGCCATCATTAAAAATAAAGGGCGAACCCTATTATAAAGTCGAAGTAACTTATAAAAATAACGGTGGTGGAGAGGACTTCGAAAATGTTTTTGTCTACTGGATCCATAAAAAGCACTTTACTATTGATTATTTAGCGTATAGCTATTATGTGAATGGAGGCGGAGTGAGGTTCCGCGAAGCAATTAATCCAAGAGAGATTAATGGAATTCGCTTCCAAGATTATATCAACTACACCATTGTCAAGGATTTTCCTGCACACGAGCTAGACTATGCCTTTCAAAATGGGCAATTAAAAGAGATTTCTAGAATAGTGCTTGACGATGTTATGGTAAATAAATAATTGCCTTTATCCGAAAAGAGTAAAACTTCCAAATTGATTTGCTGGGGGGACGTTTTTTATCAATTCAGCATTATCATAATTCGGGTCATCGAGTCTAGGGCTTACCGTATATCTATCTAATGGTTTTTCTTTGTAAGGGGTAATGAAATTAATCACACTTTCCTCAGTATTGGACTCGTTGAGCCAATCAATCATTAAGTCCGAATCTAATATTGCAGGCATTCTCTCAGTAACATCAGAGATGTCAGAATTAGCTTTCGTAGTAATCATCATGAACGTATGAACGATATCGCCATTCTCGTTTTCAAACTCATCCCATAAACCAGCAATACCAAAGGGGCAATTGTCTACTGTGTGAACTCGATAAGGAACTCTTTCTTTTTTTGAGATATTTTTCCAGATATAAAATCCATCTGCAAGAATTACACATCGCTGAGTTTTGAGATTTTTTTTAAGGCTTGCTTTACTTAGGATGTCCTCAACTGGAGCGAAAATTAGTTTTTCACTAATGCTCTTACTCTTCACAAAAGCAGGGTTTATTCCCCAATAAAAAAAAGAAATTCCACCAGGGTTTTCAGCCGTAATAACAGGAAGCAACTTAGTAGGAGAGCCATTGAATCGAGCTTCGTACTTAGTAGTGACTTCAACATTAAAATAATCTTCAACTGTCTTTGCCGAGCTGGCAATTGAATAGCTGGTTGGCATAGCAAACTTTTTAGAAATTTAAGTGATCGTTAGCATAAATACTAATCATTCATATCGAATAGGTTTTTAAACCCTATTTAGCATTCCAATGGTGTAGATTGCATAAATGC
>JBLIKG010000052.1:0-11258 GCA_047636255.1 Roseivirga sp.
CGTAATAGGCGGCAGATGCAATGCCTGTCCCCATTCTGCCAGTTGCAATACGGGCTTCATTCATCATTTGGAACATGTAAGTCAGTCCACGATTGGCTTCGCCAACTAAGTATCCTTGGCTTTCCTCAAAAACCAAATGAGCAGTACAATAACCTCTTTGCCCTAGCTTCTCGAACTCCCCAGCCACAATCACCTTATTATCTGAGAAATTACCCTGAGCATCAATCTTCTTTTTCGGCACAACAAAAAGCGAAACCCCTTTCGTACCAGAAGGAGCACCTTCGATTCTTGCTAAAACTAGATGGATGATGTTTTCAGCAAATTGATGATCGCCCGAAGAGATAAATATTTTTTGTCCGTTGATGGCATAGGTACCATCACCGTTGTCTTTAGCACTTGTCGTGACATCTGATAATGAAGAGCCAGCTTGGGGTTCGGTAAGGCACATGGTGCCGGTCCATTCCAAGTTCATCATTTTGGTGGCGTAGGTAGATTTGAGGTAATCGCTACCGAAGGAAACAATCAGATTGGCCGCCCCAGCGGTCAGTCCTAAATAACCAGAAACATGGTTATTAGCGGCTTCCATAATGAAATAGAGCGTGTGGAAGACCACATTGGGCAATTGCAAACCGCCATCTTTTTCTTCAAAAAGTGCCGCCACTAATCCCATTTCTCCCGACTTCTTTAGTATCGTTTCGAATTGAGGATGGATTTTGATAGCTCCATCCTTGTATTGAGATGGCTTTTCGTCCATTTCTTTGATAAATGGATGAATACTTTTGTCGCAGAATGCTTTTACAGAATCCAGCAGCATATCAATCGAAGCGCGATCGTAAGCAGCGTATCGTTTTGCAGAGAGGACTTGTTCGGTTTGATGTACATCATACATTAGAAACCGAATGGTATCCATGTTGACGTATTGGTTTTGAGTAGCCATTGACAAAGTTTTGCAACAAGATAATAGAAAAAGGAAAAGCCCTTAGCCTGAATGCTTCAAAATTGTTAAAAAAGTGATGATTGTTTATAGAAGCGGGGCGAGTAAGCGGCAAACGGACTCGAGCAACTTTTGTGAAATACTTCTTCTTCTCCAACTTCTTCTTTCAAGCTGAATGCAGTCCTCCTTATCTCTTTCGAAATTATGAATCACAGCTGCAGCGATCTCCTTATCATAGACGTAGCAATTCACTTCGTGATTCAAATCAAAGCTTCTATAGTCCATATTGGCAGAACCGAGTGCTGAAAATTGACCATCTACTGTCAATGTTTTAGAATGCAGAAATCCTTTTTTGTAGCGATATACTTTGATACCCACGTCTAATAAAGTCTTGATAAAGGATTCAGAGGCTGCTTGAACAATCCATGAATCCGAACCATTAGGGATCATCAATTCTACCACAACACCACTTTTGGCTGATGTGATTAGCGCATTTAAAATGCTTTCATTAGGAATGAAATAAGGAGTGGCGATTTGAATTTTCTCACTTGCGGCATTAATGGCCATATAGAAAGAGTCCATGATACTGGCCAATTCCCAATCAGGCCCGCTGGCATTTACTTGCACATAACTATTTCCTACAGGCGCCCCAATTTTAGGGAAATATCGGGCTTTATTATTCCATGTTTTCCCTGTAACAAATTGCCAGTTGAGGATAAAAAGAAGCTGAAGTGTTTTTACGGCCTCGCCTTCTATTTGCAAGTGAGTATCGCGCCAATAAAGATTGTGCTTTCCGTTATTAATATATCGATCATCAATATTGATTCCTCCCGTAAAACCAATTATGCCATCAATGACGATGATCTTTCTGTGATTTCGGTAATTAATTTTTGAAGTAAATGAAGGAAAAAGTACAGGCATGAACTCATGAAGATCGACACCAGCATCGATCATCTCTGAGAAATATTGCTTTCTAAGGCTCAAACTGCCGACTCCATCCACAATCATTCTCACTTCCACACCTTCTTTGGCTTTTGCCATCAAGACTTGGCTAATTTCATGGCCAATATCGTCATTGGTGAAAATGTAATATTCAATATGAATATGGCTTTTAGCTTCTTTTAAAGCTTTGAGTAAAGCTGGAAATTTCTCCTCACCATTCTTCAGCACGGTTAATTTATTCAAACGAGAAAGAGGGGATAAATCTCTATTTAAAAAACTGATAAGCTTGTCAAACTTGTCATTAATGGATTCAATGTTGTGGACAGCCACGCGCTGCTTGCTTAGGTGCTGATCAACATACCGCTGCCCAAAGGCTGTATTGATTAATTGGTTTTTTGAGAAAATCCTGCGTTTTCTAATATTCTGTCCAAAGAAAAGATAGATCACCAAACCTAAGACAGGCAATAGCATTAAAAGCAAAAGGTATGAATGCGTTTTTAAGGGGTTCCTATTTTCGAGCAGCATGTTGATGGCCACTACAAAAACGGTAAGATAGTAAACGCCTAAAAAATAGGGTGAAAGCGCGAACCAATATTCAAACATGGCTGAATTTAGTGATTTATGCTTTGATACGAGAACTTCTTTCGGGGTGTTTTAAAGGAATTCGAAATGACGTATTATTAAGGAATAAAAGTGTCGGTACAACTAATCAAATAAACTGTTGAAATGCCCTGTAAAGCTTATGCAATGGTAAACCCATTACATTATAAAAATCGCCTTCAATCTTTTCTATCCCAATCATGCCGATCCATTCTTGAATGCCATAAGCACCAGCCTTATCAAATGGCTTATATTGTTTGATATAATGATCGATTTCGGTATCTAAAAGCTCAGCAAAAGTAACTTTAGTCGTTTCAGAGAAGACTACTTTTTGATTACTTGTCCTTAAGCAAACCCCTGTCACCACTTCATGCGATTTCCCTGAGAGCATTTTAATCATGCGGAAGGCTTCGATATAATCAGCGGCTTTGTTCAGTATTTTTCCATCGCAAATTACGGTGGTATCCGAGGTCAAGAGCAGTTCGCTTTCAGCTAACACATCGAAGGCTTCTGATTTTTTAACGGCCAAATATTCTGCCACCAAAAATGGTTCTAAATCTGTGGGAAAAGATTCATCCACCTCTTTTGTCCTGATTTCAAAATCTACTTCTAAAGAGCGAAGTAGTTCTTGTCTTCTAGGCGATTTAGAAGCCAATATCAAACGGTAGGCTAAATTCATCTTCTTTGATTGAACCGAATAAATATCCACTAATTACTTTCGGATAGAAGTAAGTAGATTTTTGAGGCATGGTATAACCCGATCTGCAAACGGATTTTACTTCTTCCATGCTAATGTCCTGTGTTATGATCGCAAAATCCGCTTCACCCGAAATGGTTTGAGCAAGGCAATTGGCAAAGTTCCGTTCAAAAGTAATGTGATCAAACCTGCGCTGGTCTTTACCTAAAATACCCAGTGCTTTTTCTATAATAAAATAGTGCATTACCGTTAAATCGAGGTCTTTTATTACTTGAGGAAAATTCCATTTAAGGGAAGCATGTGCTTCTGGTTTGAGCTTTATTTTCACCCCTTCATTTCCAAATAATAAACCGAAGGCCCATTTTTTACCAAGTATGATATCGGGGATATCATTTGGGTTATCTATAGGTTTAATGATGAAGTCTTCAGATAGTTTATTAAGTAATTCATTCTTATCGAAGTTTTCTAAACCAGAAAGAATTCTGTGTGTCGGTAGGATTCTTAAATCATCAGATTCACCATTGGTCAGATACATCAAATGATAGTTGTAAGCTTCCTTTCCCGTATGATTGGGATTGGCTGCTTTTCTCTTTTGCTTGTAGAGTAAAGATCCTTCGTAACGGTGATGGCCATCCGCAAGAATCACCTGTTGGGACTTTAGTTTTGCAATGAATTTTTGGATTACTTCATAATCATGAATTACGCTCAGTACGTCTCTAACTCCTTGATAATCTTCTTTATCATAAATTGGATTAAGCATGCTTTCATCCATGTATTGCTCCAATTCAAATTCCGGATCTAGGTAAAGCCCATGAGTTGGACTCACATTCATTTGGCTATGTTCCAAAATATCTACCCTGTCACTTACAGAATGAGGCATAGTGTTCTCATGACGTAATATATCGGAGCTAGTTTTGTTCCAGTCGGTGGTTCTTATAAATGCGATAAAGCCTTTACGGACATAGTTTTTCTTGCTCCCCGGCAATGAGAAATGCTGATAATAGACATAAATACCAGGAATGCCATCTTGCTCAATTACGCCTGCCTTTTTCCAAGCTTCGGCTGTTTCTTTTTGACTTAGAAGATCTTTCGGTACACTGATATGAATACTATTATAAGGATTGTGATAAAGCGCTTCTCTTTGTTGTTTAGAAACTACATCGAAAAGAGGAGAGGCAAGCTCATCGATCTTTTTTGACAATTCTTTGTTGTAGCGCCACGCGCGGAAGGGTCTTATTTCTGCCATCGTATTAGTCTCTTACCCTTAATTTCCAGTTGCTAGGTTGATTGTCTTTTATTTTCATATTGGCGGTACTTTTATCTTCTACCACCATAGCTGCCAAAACAGCGGCTATTTCCATATGCTCAGGGTTCAGTTGCTGTAGCATTTCTGGTTTGAAATAATTCTGAACGAATTTTGTGTCGAATTTCCCAGAAGTAAAAGCTTCATGTTGAATGGCAAATTCACAGAAGTTCAATGTCGTTTTTACTCCAGTAATATTGTATTCCTGAATCGCTCTTACCATTCTTTGAATGGCCTCGGTTCTGTCTTTACCATAAGTCACCAATTTGGCGATCATTGGGTCATAGTAAATCGGAATATCCATGCCTTCTTCAAAGCCATCATCAACCCTAACTCCCGGGCCTTTTGGCGGCTGATATGTGGTTAGTTTTCCAATATCTGGCAAGAAGTTGTTCGTTGGATCTTCCGCATAAACCCTTACTTCTAGTGCATGGCCTTTGATTTTTAAATCTTCTTGCTTAAAGCTCAATGGATGTCCTTCTGCAATGAGTATTTGTTCTTTCACTAAGTCGATACCTGTAATTTCTTCTGTTACGGGGTGTTCAACTTGGAGGCGTGTATTCATTTCTAAGAAGAAGAAATCAACGTTTTCATCAACAATGAATTCCACTGTACCCGCGCCATAATAATTACATGAACGTGCAACCCCTAAAGCGGCTTCGCCCATTGCTTTTCTTTTTTCAGGAGTAAGTAAAGTTGAAGGAGCTTCTTCAATTACTTTTTGATGTCTTCTTTGGATGGAACAGTCCCTTTCAAAAAGATAGACCAAGTTACCATGTTTGTCACCAAGTACTTGAATTTCGATATGCCGAGGTGAGGTAATGTATTTCTCAACGAAAACAGAGCCATTGCCAAAAGCAGATAGCGCTTCACTAATGGCGCGTTTCATTTGTTCTTCTAGTTCTTCTGGTGCTTCGACCACACGCATTCCTTTACCACCACCGCCAGCACTGGCTTTAATCAAAACAGGGTATCCAATTTGGTTAGCAATTTCCCTGGCTTCTTCAGCTTCAGTTACGGCATGATTCACGCCAGGCACCATGGGCACGTCAAAATGAGAAACAGCTTCTTTGGCGGCTAATTTATCACCCATAACCTCAATCGATTGCGGTGAAGGGCCTATAAAAGTAATGCCGTTATCTTCTGCATTCTTGGCGAATTTGGAGTTTTCGGATAGGAAACCGTAGCCTGGGTGTATCGCATCAACGGAAAGTGACTTGCAAATTTCGATGATTTTATCTCCTAATAGGTAAGATTGAGCGGAAGGAGGTGGTCCAACATTGACTGCTTCATCGGCATATTTAACGTGAGGAGAATTTCTATCAGCATCGCTATAGATAGCCACCGTTTTAATCCCCATTTCTTTAGCCGTTCTCATTACTCTAAGAGCAATTTCGCCTCGATTGGCAACTAAAATTTTCTTTATCTTCTTGATTTCCATACCCGTCAAAAATTACATTACAATGCTAATTAATTATCCTTTAAAATCTATTGAGAACTCAGGATATATCCCACCGAATTTTTGATAAATGGCGTATATAATGTTACCTTTACCCCTTTATTTATTGCAAAAGTTAATCAACTTAAAGCCTTAAGGAATTGGATCTATTTGAAAAATTAATGGCCGATAGTGGCCCACTGGGAAGACATTCAGAGTTGTCAGAAGGATATTTCATGTTCCCAAAATTGGAAGGAGAAATTGCTCCCCGCATGAAATTCCAAGGGAAGGAAGTGCTTACATGGAGTTTGAATAATTACTTGGGCTTGGGTAACCTGCCTGCTGTACGTGAAGCGGATGCCAAGGCAGCTGCTGATTGGGGGCTAGCTTATCCAATGGGTGCAAGAATGATGTCTGGGAATACTGATTATCATGAAGAATTAGAGCAAGGCTTAGCCACGTTTGTAGGTAAGGAAGCTGGCTATTTATTGAACTTTGGTTATCAAGGTGTGCTTTCGGTTATTGATGCACTTGTTGATCGAAAGGATGTCATTGTATATGATGCTGAGTCGCATGCTTGCATTATCGATGGCGTAAGATTGCACATGGGTAAAAGATTCGTCTTTCCTCACAATGATCTTGAGAACCTAGAGAAGCAATTGCAAAGAGCAACCAGATTGACCAATGAAACAGGTGGAGGAATTCTTGTAATTACCGAAGGTGTTTTTGGGATGACTGGTAATCTTGGTGATTTGAAAGGAATAGTTGAGTTGAAGAAAAAATTCAATTTCAGAATATTGCTTGATGACGCTCACGGTTTTGGAACCATGGGAGCAACAGGAGCGGGTACTCACGAGCATTTTGATTGTGCTGATGACATAGACTTGTATTTCTCTACGTTTGCCAAGTCGATGGCTTCGATCGGTGCCTTTGTCGCAGGTCATAAAAAAATTATCCACTACTTGAAGTATAATATGAGATCGCAAATTTTTGCGAAAGCGCTACCAATGCCATTTGTAATTGGTGGACTTAAACGTTTAGAGATTATCAAAACACAGCCTGAACATAAAGCAAAACTTTGGAAAATTGTGGATGCCCTTCAAGGAGGCTTACGGGAAAAAGGGTTCAGTATAGGCACTACCAAATCTTGTGTAACTCCTGTTGTACTTAATGGTTCGATAGGTGAGGCAGCAACTTTGAGCAGAGACCTTAGAGAGAATTACAATATATTTTGTTCTGTCGTAATTTACCCAGTGGTACCTAAGGGGATGATCATCTTAAGATTGATCCCAACTGCAGCACATTCTATTGAAGATGTGAACGAAACTATCGCAGCTTTTGAAGCAATTAAAGAGAAGCTTTCGAGTGGAGAATATAAAAATGCAGAACTCGCGGCAGCTTTTGGTGAGTAATTCAAAAAAAAATGCCCTGATTGTTGTATAAAGAGTATTTTGACTTAAATTGCTAATCAATCAAACATTTTATCAACAACCTTAAAACACAATAATATGAGCAGATTTAGTGAAGTAAAAAACTTGGTAGACTCTTTAGAGGGTGATTTCGAAAAGTTCTATGATAAAAAGAACCAAGCTGCTGGTACTAGAGTTAGAAAAGGCATGCAAGACCTTAAGAACCTAGCACAAGAAATCCGAGTTGATGTTCAAAACATTAAAAATGACGAGTAATCCTCAGTCGAGATAAAAGAAAGGCCAATCGAAAGATTGGCCTTTCTTTTTTTAAACTGTTCATTATTAGCTAATTAATGCTTTTATTTTTTGCTTTAAGTGCTCAGTAGCTGGCAATAGAGGCATTCGTACATAATTTTCGCAAACTCCCATTTCTGTCAAAACCTGCTTGATTCCAACAGGATTACTCTCTACATACATCAAAGGATTGATCTCCAAAAGCTCTAAAGTGGCTGAAGTAGATGTGTCAAAATCAGAGGAAAGCGCACTGTGAGTCATCCGTTTAAATGTCTCTGGAAATGCGTTTGCTAAAACGGAAATTACACCCGCAGCACCCATCGACATCATCGGAGTTGTGAGCAGATCGTCACCAGAAATTAAAAGAAAGTCGCTATTTGTGCCTTTTTTTATGGCCATGCACTGCACTAAATCTCCAGAAGCTTCCTTTATCCCAATAATATTTTTGTGTTTTGAAAGTCTGATCGTTGTGTCTGCGGAAATGTTGGACATTGTTCTTCCTGGAACATTATATAAAATAATTGGAACTGGTGAAGCATCAGCAACTGCCAGAAAATGCTGATAAATACCTTCTTGGCTAGGCTTGTTGTAATAAGGGCTAACAGAGAGCACAGCTGAAACACCAGAAAGGTCTATCGACTGTAATTGCTCCACAACCGCTACGGTATTATTGCCTCCAATACCATATACAATAGGTAAGTTCTTTGGGTTGTTCAGTCTTACAAAAGAGAGAATTTCAATTTTTTCAGATGCGGTAGTGGTAGCGGATTCGCCAGTGGTTCCTTGTACAACATAATAATCAACTCCTTTTGCAGTATGTTCCAGCAAACGCAAGAGGCTATCGAAGTCAATACTTAAATCTTTCTTAAAAGGTGTAACTAATGCGACACCAGCTCCTGTGAATAATTTCATTGTTATTTTAATGCTTTAACGTAAAGTAACATTTGTTCTGCAAGGTTTTTAAGCCCTGCACTTAAGTTCATTTTAATCATCAGGTCATAGATCACTTCGCCATTTTCTGAATGACTACCAACTTTCCAATGCGCCTTTGATCCAATGACTACAGCCTTTGTCATTTCATTCAACTCAAAATCGAGGTGAAACAGAAAGTCCAATGGCCTTTCTTGAAAGGTAGTCACATGTTCTGAAGTTATTTTGCCAAACATTGAGAGTTCAGCTAAGGTAAAAACAGGATTTTCTGTGTTTACATTCACTTTTCTATCAGGGTTATAGCATAAGAACCTTATTTCCTTTCCTTCACCTAAGGACTGTCCGAATTCTTGGACGAACTTCTCTTTTTGAGTGTCTTCCCAAGTATATAGAATTCCAATACTTTCTGATTGGGCAAAAGGTTTGAATTGCAATTCGCCCTTTTTTTTAGCGGAATGGGTACGGTTTGATACTGAAAGAAATTTTTTACCCAGTATAGACATCAGTCTGTAATCATTTGAATGAATTCCTCTTCGGAAATAATTTTAACACCTAATTGGGTTGCTTTCTCAAGTTTAGAGGGCCCCATTTTATCTCCGGCCACAAGATAGTCCAATTTTTTACTGATCGATGAAATCACTTTCCCGCCATTGGCTTTGATCTTATCTTGAAGTTCATCCCTAGAAAACTGACTGAAAACTCCAGAAATAACAAAAGTCTTGTCGACTAAAGCATTGCCTTCTTGAACCATTTCCTCATGCAAAGACTCAAGTTGAACTCCTGCTGTTTTTAGCTTTTGAACAACTTTAAGATGCGCCTCGTCCGCAAAGAAATCGATAACGCTCTGCGCAATTCTATCTCCGATTTCGTCAACGGTAATCAACGTTTCGAAGTTTGCTTCGGCTAGCTTTTCTATAGTTATAAAATGTTTGGCTAATTTTTCTGCAACTGTTTTTCCGACAAAGCGAATTCCTAAACCAAATAGAACTCTTTCAAAGGGTACGTTTTTCGAAGCTTCGATCGCTTGGATAATATTGGAAGCGGACTTTTCTCTAAGACTTCGGACGCTGTTTTCTCCTTTCTTTTCAGAATTCATAGTGAATTCTAATCCATTGAGTTGGTCGTAGGTAAGGCTGTATAAATCGGAGTAGTTCTCGATAAGCTGATTTTGTAGTAAACCCCTAATAGTTTCTGGCCCAAGGCTTTCTATGTCCATTGCCTTTCTCTGAATAAAGTGCTCTACTCTGCCTAGAATTTGCGGTGGGCAACCGTCTATATTAGGGCAATAATGTGCTGCTTCACCTTCTTGCCTCACCAATGGAGTATTGCATTCTGGGCATTCATGGATATACTCAACTGGTCGACTTTCTTGACTCCTTAATGTCAAATCAACCGCAGTCACTTTAGGGATAATTTCACCGCCCTTTTCAACAAAAACGGTATCGCCAATTCTAAGGTCAAGTCGCGCTATTTCGTTGGCATTGTGAAGCGATGCTCTTTTAACAGTAGTACCGGCCAATAATACAGGGGAGAGGTTTGCAACGGGGGTTACAGCACCAGTCCTTCCTACTTGATAAGAAATACTTTCTAATAAAGTAGAGGCACTTTCTGCCTTATATTTATACGAAATGGCCCATCGTGGACTTTTGGCTGTAAATCCTAGTTGATCTTGCTGATTTAGGTCGTTGACTTTTATTACAATTCCGTCTGTTTCGACAGGTAAGGTCAATCTTTTTTTCTCCCATTCGTGGATGTACTCAATCACCTCTTTTATGGAATCACATTTTCTGTAGGTGGGTGAAACATTGAAACCCCAATTCTGAATGGCTTCCATAGCTTCGGAATGAGTGGCATAGTCTAAGTTTTCACCTAGTAGGTAGTAGAGGAAGCAATCTAATTTTCTGCTAGCTACTACACCTGAATCTTGCATTTTCAAAGTGCCAGAAGCCGCGTTTCTTGGGTTAGCCAATTGCTCTAAGCCAATATCTTCTCTTTCGGCATTTACACGCTGAAATTCTTTTATAGGGAAGAAAGCTTCTCCTCTCACTTCAAATAGGGCAGGTACTTTAGCTCTCAACTTTAATGGGATGGATCGAATGGTTTTGGCGTTGGCGGTAATGTCGTCTCCTTGTGTGCCATCTCCACGGGTGACAGCCTGTTTTAATACACCATTCTCATAAGTTAAACTTAGGGCAACACCGTCAAATTTGAGTTCACAGAAATATTCGTAATCTTGGCCTTCAAGGCCTTTCGCAACGCGAGTATCAAAATCTATAAGATCTTCTTCAGAATAAGTATTCCCTAAAGAGAGCATTGGGTATTTATGGACTACACTTTCAAACTCTTTAGTGATTGTTCCACCAACACGCTGAGAAGGGGAGTCCTCTGTCTTAAATTGAGGAAATTCTTGTTCTAATTTCACCAGATTGGTGAGCAGCTGATCGAATTCGAAATCAGTTATTTCGGAGGTGCTTTTTTGATAATAGAGCTCGCTATGGTAGTTAATAGCTGCGGTTAAACGTTGGATTTCTGATTTGGCCTGTTCTGCTGTCATTGTCTGAATGAGATCGATTACTCGAGATTTTCAAGTGAAGAATTAAGTTCGTTTTCGGTGGTTTTCAGCCTTAACTTACAATCTTTAATGAGCGAAGTTGCTTCTTTCACAAGGTTTGATAGGTCATCAATGTCCGGTTGTTGATTCTCAATGATAT